>JBNJFO010000051.1:672-9592 GCA_051746905.1 Thermoplasmatota archaeon | reverse complement strand
GCACTTAAAAGCCTCTTCATGGTCTCCTAGATACATATACGAATTCGCTTTATTGTGCCATGCGACGGCATAATCTTCTTTGAAAGATATAGCTCGATCATATTCTTCGATAGCTTTTTCATGCCTACCTATAGAATCAAGAGCTACCCCTTTGTTATTGGCTATTACCTCGTCATCTTTTATCTTCAGAGCTCTTTCATACAGATCTATGGCTTTTTCGAACTCACCCTTATCGCTCAATTCATCTGCCTTGTTCACGAGAACTTCTATCTCTGAGCTGTCCCCCTCATCCTGAGGGTTATCCGGTATCGAGTTCAAAACTAGATAAGGTATCAAGTCCATATTTTTCTCCGTTTAGCTTACATCTATCTACAGATGGTTATGATAATGAAACAAAAGAAAAAAGAGATAAAAGGTTTTCTGAGGGTTTTAGACTATCTTCTTCTTGCTAGTCGATTTTTCCTCTTCTTCTCCGTCTAACTCTGCACCGCATGCGTAGCACATCTCGGCATCTTCGCTGAGTTCAGTTCCACATACTGGGCAGGTGACACCTTCGGATCCCTCTTCTTCTCCCCCGCCTAGTTCCGTGCCGCATGCATAGCATATCTCGGCATCTTCGCTGAGTTCAGTACCGCAGTTGGGGCATTCGACTCCTTCGCCCTCTTCTTCCTCGGCTTCTTCCTCTTCAACTTCTTCTTCCTCAGCTTCCTCTTCTTCAGCACCTAATTCTGTTCCACAGGCGAAACATATCTCGGCATCCGGGCTGAGTTCGGTTCCACAGTTGGGGCAAACGACTTCCCCGCCCTCTTCCTCTTCTTCGGCTTCTTCCTCTTCAGCCTCTTCTTCTTCCTCAGCTTCCTCTTCTTCAACTTCTTCTGGTTCTTCCTCTACTTCTTCAGCTTCCTCTTCTTCCTCAGTTTCTTCCTCGGTTTCTTCAACCTCTTCTTCCTCTTCAACTTCCTCTTCAGGTTCTTCTACCTTCGGAACTTCACCTGCTTCAACTTCTACTTCAGTTTCTTTCCGTTCGGGCATCGAGGGGACTTCGACTGAGGGCATGGCTTCTCCAGATTCAAGAGCTTCCTTTTCTCTCTCCAACATCTTCTTGTGAGCCTCTAATAACCTGCCTCTGGTATCGGAATATTTTTTATCTTGATCTAAGAGTTCTCTTTCCTTAGAGATTATATCTTTAGACTCGTTGATGCTGCTTTCCAGTGAACTCTGGAGGTTTGAAAGCGAATCCAAAGTTTCCTTCCTTTTTTCGAGGACTTCTTCTTCCTTTTTCACAACGATGTTCTCTCTTTCGTCTAGATCGTCCTCTCTCTGAACTATGGCTTCTTCTCTCTCTACAAGGTTTTCCTTCTTTCCCAGGATCTCTTCTTTGATGGATTCTGCTTCTTCGACCTTGGATAATAAACTGTTCCTGACAGATTTCAACTCTTCCCTCTCATTATCGAGCTCTTTCCTTGCAGATTCTATCTTGCTCTGTTGAGCTTCAAATTTATTTTTCAGTTCTTCAAGATCATCAGATTTCTTGGCGAGTTCCTGCTTTTTAACGTTAAGTTCGTCCTGTTTAGATTGTAATTTATCCTCTCTCTCCTTTATCTCACTTTCACGTTCATCCAGCTTAGACTCTCTTTCATCAAGCTTAGCTTTCTGCTTTTTGATCTTGCCCATGAAACCTTCCATTTCGCTTAGAAATTCTTCGTCGTTTTCTTCTTCAGCCAATTTTATTCCCCCAATGATATTTGGTAGTGTCTAGAGGTGAATACTCTTTCTGTTTTAAATAACTTACGAAACATCTTATATCTCTTTCAAGTGATTTATTCAAAGATAGGACCGAGCACTTTGAGACCCATGTCGCCGATCTCTATGGCGTGCTTTTCCATGCTGTGTTTACACGCTCTCATCTTCTCCACCTGGAGATATCTCGTAAGTTTTCCTCTGTTCCTATCTATACCCAACATGACGACTCCGTCGACCAGGAAACCTTCGTTGCCGAGAAGGTTCGCCTCTCCGCCGATGGTCCTCTCCATGACTATGAAACTATAGAGGTCCAGGTCTCTGAGAAGTTTGAAGAAATAGAACATCTTCTTCCTCATGTCTTCGACGTTTTCCGTCAATGAATAAAGAGCACCCAGTGAATCCAGTGCGAACACCTTGAACTGGTCGCCCTTTTCTTCTTTAAAGTGCCTCAACATCTGTTCGAGGAACTGTATGTAGTCGGTTTCCTCGTCTTCATCCACTATCTGGTCGATCTCTCTGATATCAGTGATATCTGAGACCTGCATGTTCAAGCTGAGGTCGATCCCCAAGCTCTGCATATTGTCCAGATGGCTGTCTACTGTCTCTTCCAACGTGGTGTAGAGTCCGAAGACCCCTTTGTTTTCAACGTATCTCGTCATTATGCTGTAGCAGAAGCTGGTTTTCATCGAGCCTGGCGGTCCTGATATAAGGACTACCTTTGGAGCTTCCACATCGCTTTGAAAAATCCTGTCCAGTCCGGGTATAGTATCTCGGAACATTCTAATCACTTGCTGTTTGTGGCAAGAGTATTATACATTTAACATTTAATGTTATCGATTAGCTAACAAACAAAAATTTAAATCTTTAATCACCGATGTGACCGACATGGTAGAGTTGAGAACGGAGATAGATGAGCTAAAATTCGACCCGCCTTTGATACTAGCTTCCGGTATACTGGGCCAGACAGCTGATTCTATGGGCCAGGTATTGGGGCGCGGTATGGGGGCTGTGGTTACAAAATCCATCGGTGAGAAATCGAGGAAAGGGCATCCTAATCCAAGTATGGTGAAGATGGAACACGGCCTGCTCAACGCCATGGGTCTGCCGAATCCAGGGATAGAGGAATTCGAGAAAGAGATGGATGAACTGAAAAAGAAGACCCAGAAACCGATAATCGGCAGTGTATTCGCATCCGATACTAGTGGATTCCAAGAACTGTCTAGTAGGATGGAAGAGATGGGTGCAGCCGCTGTAGAATTGAATCTGAGCTGCCCTCACGCTGAAGGCTACGGAGCGGCTATCGGCACCGACCCAGATGAAGTGAAGAGGATGGTCGAAGCCGTCGTTCGGGAAGTGGATCTACCCGTATTAGCAAAACTACCACCTGTGAACAACATAGTGGACAGCGCAGTATCGTCTGAAAAAGCAGGAGCAGATGCTGTCGTTGCGATAAACACCGTTAAAGCCATGGCTATCAATTTCGAAACGAAAACACCTATCCTCGGGAACAAGGTGGGCGGATACAGCGGACCTGCGGTAAAACCCATCGGGTTGAGATGTGTCTACGAGATCTACGAAGAGGTAGATATCCCTATAATCGGTTGTGGTGGAGTCAATACGGGAAGAGATGCGTTAGAATATATCTTGGCAGGTGCTTCCGCTTTAGAGATAGGTTCCGTTATACATTACAGGGGTAAAGATGCACCTAAAAATATCGTTTCAGAGATCGAAGAACTGATGAGGTCTGAAGAGATAGATAACATATCGGATTTGATAGGAACAGCTCATAAATAAATCTCAAAGTTTATATACAGTGACAATCTCATTTAAATAATATGAAAAAACCAGACCCTGAAGATTTCGTTGAACAGCAGGGTATGAGTGACTTCACATCGGTAATGGTCAATTTTTACAGAGGGGAAGTTCAACGAGCTTATACCTGGAGAACTCGTATGGACAGGACTACCAACTGGGCCATCCTTATACTCTCAGTTCTCATCACTTGGACGTTCAGTGCTCCTGGCCGACCACCCGAACTGTTACTTTTTTCGATGCTCTTCTTAACTATCCTTATGTTTATCGAATCCCGCCGGTATATGGTATATAATGTATGGGACAGCCGGATAAGGGTATTGGAAGAGAATTTCATAGCGAAAGCGTTGAACCCTGAAGAAGAAGTCACCAGCCGGGAATGGATGAAAACCCTGGCAGAAGATCTGAAAAGACCTTCATTCAAGATGCCTTTATGGCACGCTATCTCACACCGACTCCGTAGGATATACGTTTGGCTATTCTATTTGACGATCATATTATGGTTGGGAAAACTCTCGATGCATCCAGTATCATCAGGTAGTTTAGAAGTAATTGTTTCTAGAGCTTCGTTCGCTGGCTTATCTGGAAGGCTCGTAGTGGCCTTTATTTTTGGAGTCTTTATATTCCTCAACATAATCGCTTTTGCAGGACCCCAATTCGAAGAACGAAAGGGACAGATCAGAGTCAGCAATAAAACAAGGAAAGAATGGGAAAAGAAGATGTAGATGTCCACAGCGATCGTTGACTAACAGATCATCTTCTAGCTTTGGTAGTGATCTTAGCCCCGGAAGATGTTACTATGGCTGTGTGTTCCCTCTGTGAAACTATGCCTTTCTTTTCTTCGATCAGAACGGGATAATCCATCACAGTTCTAAAACGCTTAAGTCGGTTCAATTTATTCTTATACTCGCTGGAATAGTCACGGCACCAGTGAGACGCGAACGGTAGGCGATCGAACTCCTTCTTCATCCAGTTATAGAATTCAAGATCATCGCCTTTCAGGTTCCTCGGTTCCAACAAGCGATATATCTCGCTTTTTTTCCAATCCTTTACTCTACCTTTCCCTTTGGTAGCGAAGGGTTCGATGGCTAGAACCATACCCGTTTTGATCTTATCTCTTCCTCTAGAAACGTTAGGTATAGAGGTTCCAGAATGCAGTGAATATTTACTCACTTCATGACCCGTAAGGTTCTCGATAGGGCGGTAACCCCTGCTTCTTATCACAGTTTCTATGTTCTGACCTATATCTCCGGATTTCATGCCTGGTCTCAAGGTCTTCATAGCGATATCTAATCCTTCTTCAGCAGCTTTGATGACCCCGTCGTGTTTACTCGTGCCCAGTTCCTTGGTCATGGCATTATCAGCGATATAGCCGTCTATGTGGCAGCCGACATCGACTTTTACAACATCGCCTTTCTTGAAAACCTTACCGTCATCGGGGTAGGGTGTATAATGTGCGCCGATCTCGTCTACACTGATATTCACGGGAAAAGCCATCTTGGCTCCTTTATCGTATATGTATTCCTCTATCTTCTCGGAGAGGTCGAAATAAGATACGCCTGGTTTACACTCTTCGACACCCAGATCTAAAGCTCTTCTCGCGATCTTTCCCGCTTTCATGTATTTTTTCTTTATATCAGAGTCCAATCTTCTCACCTATCTCTTTTTCTTCTATGGCACCCTCTCTTAATATCTCTAATTCTTCACCCACTTTCACAACTGTACTGCCCATACCGTATTCACAAGGCCCGCAGTCGATATAGAGTTTGACCTCTGCATCCAAGTAGAATCTAGCACTTTCGATAGATACTGGATCCTGCATACCGTGTGTGTTCGCACTCGTCGATGTTATAGGTCCGAATTTCTCGATTATCTTCTGAGGTATGGGATGGTCTGGGATCCTTATACCGTCTGTAGCCGCGTCGGTTTCGATCACTATTGTAAGAGGACCAGGTAAGAAGTGCTTTTCAAGTTCCCATGCATGGTCGGGCAGTTCCATCTCTAGATATTCTTCAGCTTGTTCTAGATCATTGTAAGCAACTGAGATCTTCTTGTCGGGTGGGGATTTCTTGGCTTTCAGTATCTTCTCTTCGATGGCCAGGTCGTGTGCTTTACCACCTATCCCGTAAAGTGTTTCGGTCGGATAAACTATCAATTCCCCCTGATTCAAAACCTCCGTAGCAAGTGTTATTATACCCTCTGGACACATCCCGTCGCATTTCTTTTTCTTATCACAGCTTATCTGTGTTGGTCCCTTTCCTAACATGTTTGCTCCCCCTAGATATCTAAAGGTAATTCAAGTTTTTCAGTGAAAGCTCAATATGTTTCGAAGCGTTGATGGTCACATCTGGACCGTGTCCCGCATACATAGCTTTTACGTCCATCGACGCCAGTTTTTCTACCGACTCACGCAGTTTTTCTATATCACCCGTAGGGAGGTCGGTCCGACCCACTCCTCCAGATGGGAATACCGAATCTCCGGAGAACAATATCTTCTCTTCCTTGTCGTAAAGACTGATGCTTCCGTTGGTGTGACCCGGGGTGTGGATGATCTCGTATCCCGAATACTCTTCTTCAGTAAGATCCTTCACATCTAGTTCCGGCATCTCCGTTCCGAAACTGCTTGAAATGATAGTGTGGTCATCGGCTTTTCTCAGCGCTTCTGCTTCCAGCGGATGTGCGTACAGGGGTGCATCGAGTTCTTCTGTGAGCATCTCAGCATTGCCAGTGTGATCGTAATGCCTATGAGTCAGTATTATCCTATCTATCTCTAACCCCTTCGACTCGACATAATCTATTATACTCTCGGTTCCGCCCATCCCTGTATCGACGATAAAATTCTTCTCCGATCCTACAACGAAAACGTTCGAGGAAAAGCCTCCTCCAGAGAAACTCTTTACTTCGACCATGATTCAACCATGTATCTCAGCGAATTTTTCGAACGAGCGGTCGTAGGTCTTCTCCACATCGTCGGGGAAGCAGCAGGCCGGTAACTGATCCATCTTGAGGTGATATTGAAGACATTCACAGCACTTCCCCTTTCGAGGGCAGCCTGGGTAAGTGCAGTTGCAGTTTTCCATGTTCTCTTCTGTATTGTTACAATCCATAGATTTCACTCTTTGTTGGTAGGAGAAGTTCCGATTATATAATTTTTTATGGAGTCCGTGGGAAAAAGACTAAAAACCTTGTGAAACTCGGGTCTCTGATGGGATTATTCTGCGATGACTGCGGGGCCCTCTTACCTCCTGGGAAGACGAGATGTCCGAACTGCGGGAGTGATGGTAAAAAGGGCAGATCAAGAGATGAACTGATATCCAGCGGACCCGGTCTGTTCCCGTTCAAAGATGTCAGAGACGGTCAGCAGGAATTTATGGACGATTCCAAGAAAGCGGTAGAGCAGGGTAGAACTCTGGTAGCCCACGCCCCAACTGGTATCGGTAAAACAGCCGCGGTTCTCACCGCCGCTCTCAAAGCCAGGAACAAAGAGACCGTTTTCTTTTTAACAAGCAAACAATCCCAGCACCACATAGCCGTAGAGACCGTAAAACGGATGCCGACTCATGTTTCTGCCATAGATGTGATAGCCAAGCAGAGCATGTGTCCTAGAGATGAATCCAGATTACCTTACCCTGTGTTTGAAAAATTCTGCAGCGAGAAGGGCCAGTCAAGTTGTAATCTTTTCAACAAGACCATGGGTAAAGTAGTAGACAAATTGAAGGGGCAAACCAGGCACGTAGAAGACCTAGTAAAGGTCTGCAGTAATTACAACGTCTGTCCACACAAAGCGGCTCTCAGCGCCGGCAAGGAAGCCGACGTTATCATATGCGACTACAATTACATCTTTTCAGATATAAGAGAGAGGATATTCGAGCTGCTGGATATCACACTTGAAGACACCATCGTTATAGTGGACGAAGCTCACAATTTGCCGGATAGGGTCAGAGGACATCTCGAGGAGAGCATAAATGAACAGATACTCTGGGACGCCTTCGATCTTCTCAACGGAAAATCTTCCGAGTTGGCCGCATTCATCAAAAGACTGCACGCGGAGATAGATAGGACCCAGATAGAAGATACAGAAGTAGAGAAATCTTTCCTGGACGATATGATCGAGATATCACTCAGGGGAGGGTTCGGCCGATACGAGAAAGTTGAAGATGTGATCGAAGACTTGGAGATGCACGCTAGAAATTTGATGGAGACCGATCCTGCGGCGACAGCTCCCATGAGATTGTATTCGTTTTTGAAAAGCTGGCAGGTAGAAGGAAAAGAGGTCTTCCGCGCCTACGAAAATAATCCTTCAAGAGTAAAAGTCGGTCTTCTAGACCCGTCTAGGATAACCGCAGAAGCGTTTCACAACATATCGGCTTCGATATTGATGAGCGGTACCCTTCACCCTGGTGAGATGTATGCTGACCTGTTGGGAATAGAAGATGCTATGATAAGGAAATACGAATCACCCTTCCCAAAGGAGAACAGGAGGATAGTCAGCGTGAAAAACCTGACGACGGCTTACAAGGAACGGGGTGTCAAGATGTTCCAGGCATATGCAAACAGTATCGCTGACATATGTAACAACACACCGGGAAATGTTGCTGTATTCTTTCCATCATACGAGATAAAGAACAGGATACTGGACCGGCTCGAATTGGTTCATCTAAAAAAGAATATCTTGGTCGAACAGCGGGAGCATTCTAAGGGTGAAAAAAGAGATCTTGTCGATGAACTGAAGCGAAATGATGATAACCTCCTTTTAGGTGTCCAGGGGGGCAGTTTATCCGAAGGTGTGGATTACAAGAACAATATCCTGTCTTCAGTGATAATCGCAGGGATACCGTTCCCACCCCCGTCTATCGAGTTGAAAGCTCTGCAGGAATACTACACCCAGAAGTTCAACAAGGACAAGGGATATGAATACGTTAGGATCTATCCAGCCTTGAACCGGGTTCTGCAGGCCGCCGGTCGACCTATCAGGAGCAGCGAAGACCGGACACTGATAGTTCTCATGGATAAGCGCTTCAATTACAGTAGCTACAAGAACAGATTTCCTGGTGGATTCGATTACAGCCAAAAAGATAGTTTAGTAAAAGAGTGTGAAAAGTTTTTTGGATAGTCATAATCTCAATCTTCTTCTTCCATCAGGAACTCCAGGTCATCCCATATAACTTCATGTTCCAGACCCTTCTCCGTCAAGAACTCACTGATCTCGTCGGTGACCATATCGATCTCGGATTCTTCTTCTGCGATCCTCGGGTAGATAAAGAACTGGACACCTTCTCTATCTATGGGGAAGATCATCCTGTATCGGGCTTCCCTGTTGTGACCCATGGGTTTCTTGTTCTTCTCCATATCGCGGAGGTTCAAT
>JBNJFO010000051.1:0-662 GCA_051746905.1 Thermoplasmatota archaeon | reverse complement strand
TGTGACTCATGGTGTTCGCTATGTCTCCAGATCCCTAAGATTCAACCTGATCAGCATCTCCATGTACTCTTCACCGCTTTCTTCCGGATACTGGTCAGCGACCTCCATGAACAATCTGAAAAGCTCTGGAAAGACCTCTGCTAGATCGGTGTATTCAACATCATCTGCGAACTTGAAAGTGCTGTTCCTCTTGGTCACTACCATCTTTACTTCTTCTTCCATAAGATCCGCTCTATTCACATATCGCTCATTATATATTTTCTTTGGTCAGTATTATACTTCACTCTTCAGAGACGATCGCTTCTACCCAGAGGGTGAGTTCCTTGCCATCTATCTCCCATTCTTTCTTGTATCCGCTGCCGACACCCTTTTCTAGAGTTTCTGATAGTGTCTCCTTTTTGATGTAATCTCTCATATCTCTTATGGCTTCCTGTATCTTGAGGTTGCCGCGGTAATATGTATCGATGTTCTGTGTGTATCCGAGTTCAAGATCTTTCCTCATGGTCTGGATCCTTCGGACCACATCTCTAGCGAAACCTTCTTTTTCAAGCTGCTCGTCTATCTCGACATCCGTATAGACCTTCAGTTTCTCGTCACCGCTGGAAGCGTATCCTTCTTTGACGTTCTCGGAGATCTCTACGTCATCTTCCTCTATCTTAAAG
>JBNJFO010000050.1:0-9760 GCA_051746905.1 Thermoplasmatota archaeon | reverse complement strand
TAGGTAAATCTTGAGAGCTTTGCTCGATAGGTATCTGGAAAGCCGTTAGGCTTTCTAGTATAGAGGAAAGGGTTTTAGGATGAATATCTTATCATCCGTCGTGTTCTAGCACGTATACTAGGCTGGTACTGTAGCTGTCTTCTTCTATGCCTATGGGTATTGTAACCCATATCTGTATGCTGCCGAAAGCAGTTAAATTCTCCTGATATTTCGGATCACTTGTGGATGTTGTATTGATCGAAGTGTCTGTTTGATTTCCACGATTTCTAGGTGCCATCCACTTCTCCAGCAGATACATAGAATTCGCTTCTCCAAATCCTGGTAAGAACGAATTATTCTCCCCACCGGCTATCTCTATGTTGGTTGCGGGTATGAAATCAGTTGTATTTTGTCCTTCTAGATCTGTTTCAGCATACATCTTAAGAGAATAGTTACAGTTCGCGCTGAAAACTACATTGCCCATAGGGGTTCCACCGACCCGGTTCAGACCGATCGTTTGACCGGGTGCACCGGCACCACTGAAGGATCCTGGCAAACCCCATACTGTGAGTTCAGTGTATCTATAGAATCCGAATTCATCGAATGTAGTATTTTGACCGCTGCTTCTTCCTGTAGCTGTCACGTTTATATCCCATGTGTATGGAGTGTTCAATGCGGCGCTTTTATCCCATTGATTTGGATGTGGATTATTGTTTCCTTCTATTCCGAAGAAACCACTCTCACCATCAGCATGTCTCGCTTGCGGACCTGGCGCGAAGGAGAAGTTCACGTGTAGGTAATCACCATCAGCTGCTGCTTTGTAATTATAATTACATGCAGGGTAGTCTGGAACTAGTTCCTGCCCTTCAGCTGTCAATTTAGGGTAATTCCATTGGAATTCATTGCCTGCGTTATCATAATCGAATCCGAAACTAAAAGCCCTTGTTTGGTTCCATTGGTCTGCAACGGGATAGTTGCTGTTGATACCCGTTAAACCATTATCATACCATGCAGAGATATTGACAAGCCTTAATTGTCCAGGTTCAGCGTGGTAGACTTGTACATATAGTCTATAACTGGTACTTATAAAATCATTTGAATTCACATCGATCTGGGAATTCAATCTTTGGTTGAGAGGATCGTTCGGATCTGGATTCTTATAAAGCCCCATCTCTAATATATGTGGTATTTTCGTTTTTGTTTTTATATCGTTGAAACCACTTGTCTGAGAGATCTTATAAGCTGAATCACTTCCGAAATCACCTATAGCCATGGCATATCTAGGGGTTCCATCTCTACCTGATACTGCGTAAAGATCGTTGGTTATATCAGGTGAACCAGGTAACTCTGATACTCTTTTACTTTCGTATCCGTATTTGTAAAGTACACCGCCCATGGTATTGTTACCGACTATTAGGGCTTCTTCACTGCCACCCCACAATACATCATGCAGTTTATCATGAGAGTCCACGTTCGATGCATTGTAGAAGTTACCAGCGTAGTATAAATCAACGGTGTGGTCGCCAACTATCAACGTATCGCCTATGTCATTACAAGCCACACCAAATAATGGCATATTATCCCAAGTTCCACCGTAGTAATTAGGCCCTGTCAAAGGTCCATTTGCAACTCCAGCACTGACCTCCCAGAGAACACCGTTAAATCCTGTATCTTCGCCAACTACATAATATTTGGAATAGTAATTTGAATAGTCAACACTATAATATGTTCCAACACCTGACATGCTGCTGAGAGAATTCCAAGTTGCCCCATCATGCCAGTAAGCGTTATCCGGGCCTACAGCAACGAATTCACCAGTGTTAGAATCAACAGCAACATCGTAGAATTCCAAGGCAGGATCAGCTCCTGCTGCAATGCCAACTGGATTGCTAAAACCATCTGTGGTGTAAGCACTGATTGTGCTTGTTGCTCCATCTCCAACGATGATAAATTTACCTGTACTCTCGTCATAATCCACGCCATGTAGATCTTCTGTGATTGTTAAACTTCCATCTAGATCGAACCAAGATTCACTTCCTGATTCGAATCTCCAAACTTCGCCACCTAAACCAACTGCCACAGCGATATCGCCGTATTGATCGAAGTCGACATCTCTAAAATCGACATTTGGAGGGGGTTGGGTAAAGTTCCCAACAGGTCTCGATGGTGTGTCTAAACCACTCACTACAGATGAGTCTGGGAAGACCACGCCAAATTGCATAATGGCGAAACTCGCTATAAAAAAGCCTACCATAACCGCTGATACTTTTTTTGAAAATCTGTTCATTTTTTCCACCTAGGATAATCAGATGTAAATGAATAATCAATATATATAGATTTTCTAGTTTAACCAAAATTCTGGTAAAATAATACACCTGTACGTTATATATTAATGATTTACGTTGACAAAGTTCTCATGTTACCATAAATTCCAAATACTTGAGTTCTATTTTTGCAAAGGGGATATCTTTGGAATGGAGCAAGAAAACCAAGAAGAAGTCTAGTAAAAAAAAGACCAAGTTTAACGAAAGCGTTGACCTTAAAAGGATCCGTACTCACGTTGGAGGTTTGGATAGAAAGATGGAAGGCGGGGTGCCGGAAGGATTTATCGTTCTAGTCTGTGGTAACAGTGGATCTATGAAGACATCTTTGTCATTCAGTATATTGTATAACGCTTATAGGAAACACAAAAAGAAGAGCATGTATATCTCTCTAGAGCAGGGAAAGGAGAGTATCAAAACACATATACGTCACCTGGGTATGCCGCTGAAAGGGATGTCCAGTCCCGTTATTATAGATCTTGCAAAAGTGAGAAAAGACAGCGGGAAGATGGGTAAAGAGGAGGAAGTCGATTGGTTAGGTTCTATTTTGAAAGTTATTAAGAAATATAAAGAAGCCTTCGGCTGTGAGATATTAGCCTTCGACTCACTTGCTGCCCTATACGCTGTGAATGATTTTGACAATCCTCGAAAGGATCTTTTCTATTTCTTCGAAGGGTTAAGAGATATCGGTCTAACGACTTTTTTGATATCTGAGATACCGAAAGGTGAGGACGTCTACGGCATATACGGTGTGGAAGATTTCCTATCGGATGGTATCTTCCATCTGAAGGCAGAAGAAAAACAGACGGGTACTAATCTTTATCTAAAGATAGTGAAGATGAGACAGACTAACCACCAGAAAGGTTTCCAGCCGTTGATTTTCGAAGACGGGAGATTCGAGGTGTTGAAGAGGTAAGAGTGATCACATGAGCAAGGAATTAGATGAATTTATGAAGATAACGGGCATAGGTGAAAAAAGAGCCAATGCCATCAAGGAAGCCGGTATCAATAGCCTGAAGGAATTGTCAGAGGTAGATGCTAGTGAATTAAAAAAGATAGGTTTGAACGATTATGTTATAGAAAATATAAACGAATTTTTCAAAGAATTACAGACTACAGAGATAGACGAATCGGATGAAAAGAAGGATAATAGTTCTCAAGTCTTAGGATGGGCTGCTGAAGGTTTCGATGTTTCAAAGATAGAAGAAGAAGTCTCTAAATCTGATGACCCTAAAAAAGTCTTAGAGAAATATCAGGATATCATCGATTATATACTCGAGATAAGGGAAGATGTTTCAGATATGAACGTAGCAGGACATGTAGACGAGGCAGAGGAGCTTTTAAATCTAACTGACGATCCAGTTAAGATCGAGGAGATAGATAAGAGGTATGAAGGCCTTTTGATCAACGTCAGAACTAGAGATCTCATCTATGATCTAGAACAGATGGATGTCCCAAAACTAGAGAACGAAGTGAATTCACTTAAAGAAAAATTAGGTGATGTTAAAGAACTTGAAGAGTTAGATCTCTTAGAAGTAGAGGTTGAAGACCTGAAAAGATCATATCGGGAGAATTTCTTCGTTTCCGAATTCGTCAAAGATTCCGGTGCTGAGGAGGAAGAACAGGAGAGCGTCAAGGTCAAAGAAAAAGTCAAAACGATCTCAAAATCGATGCCCATAGATGATATATTTCTATTCTACAGGCCTAAAGGGATGGTATTGATAAATTGGTATAAACATAAATTATCGCCAGAGCGTAGTGTTATCTCGGCAAGGAAGTTGGCCAGCCAGATCAGAAGATTCGTTAAAACTAAGGATACGGTAGATAAAAATAAGATATATGAACTCACTACTCAAGAAAAAGATAAATTTAAGATATCAGTAGGGGATTATATAGTTCTCGCAGCCAGCCATTCTGGCAGTTTTTCAAAGTACGGAGAGAAAGCGATAGAAAGGTCTGTCAGATTGATCGAAAAAGCTAACTCGAAGGAATTGAAGGGATGGAAAAGGAAACACGGTGAACCAAAAAAGATGAAGAAGGTTATGAAAGCTTTGATGATATTATCTTTAAAACACAGAAATGATAACGGAGGCGTTTAAGCATAAGCCAACCCCAGAAAAAAGTAACTAAATTATTGGACAACTTAGCTAAAAAAAGAAGAAGGAAGCTATATTTTTCGAATCTACCATCAGGTAAAAGGACGGATATACTAACAACCGGTGGCCAGGGAAAGTATATCAAATCCCGGGTGCCGACTTCAGACACCATCGGTGACATCGCATTGATCCCGACTCTTTTAGCATCTATAACTCATTCGATAGATGACGAGATATCCATAACTAAGCGGGATTATAGAGAGAAAGTAAAAAAGAAAAAGATATCTACACACACCCTGATAATCTTAGATACTAGCAGTTCTATGATGGAGGGAAATAAGTTATCTGTAGCGAAGAGCTGTTTAGACGAATTGTTTTTAGATACATATCAAAAGAGAGATAAGATCGCTTTGATAACCGCTGGTGGAGAAAAAGCGGATTACCTTTTACCATTCACATCTAACGTGGAGAGGGGCAAAGAACTGATAGAAGAGATCAACTTCGGAGGAACATCTCCTCTTTCTTCTGGATTTAAAAGCACATTCGAGATACTTTCAGATATAAAAAAGAGAGAACCCTGGATCATACCTATAGCTGTAATCATCACCGATGGGAAAGCCAATGTTTCTCTTTCTCCGGGCAGAGATGTTGAGGATGAACTGATACGGATAGGGATGCAGATGGATGAAGCCAATATCAGACCACTTATAGTCGATGTGGGTGAATCATCTCATATCTGTAAAAAGATCGCCGATGCGGCCGAGGGCGAATACATATGGTTAGGATCGGATTCAAAAAGGTCCGAGATAGACTTAGAGAAGGAGTTTCAGATCGATGATATACTTCAAACCACCTTGATTTCTATGTTAAGTAGAGATATCGACAGTATATCACTTGAGAATTACGATCCTGGGGCGGTTGAAAGGGCGATCAATACTATTCATGAAGAAGGCATAAGTATACCAACTAGAGTTGGTTGTGATTTCAACTGCCCGGCCGATGGTATAGGGCAGATCTGTAGAGAGTGTGAATTGATCGAAAGTTTAGATGAGTCTCAAGAGATAAGATATGATGATGCAGGTATCGAGTTCATAAAAAAGGAAGATAGAGAAGAAGATGTGCTGGGTAGCTTGTTCGTGAAGTATATCTTGGAACCGGGAAAATTCAGTAGAGCTAACAGAGGTATAATCTACTTTGAAGACGAAGAAACCTATCTTAAGTATTCAGAATTTTTGGAAGGCGTTTTTACAGATGGATATTATATCGTATCCAATGAAGATTTTTCACAGAAAGTTCCCTTCCGCCCAAATGGCGTTTTCGTCATAGGTAACGGAGATGACCTTGATGGTATCCTTCCAGAATCTAGATCTCCAAAAGACGACCTGGATAGGAAGATAAGAGAGTGCATTGAGGGTAAGAGTATCTTCGGAGAAGTTTCTGGAATGATCGAGAAGATCCAGAGGGATCGTAGAAGGAAGATACGCCTTTTTAACGAGTTGTTAGCCGGTCAAGACGACATCTATATCGACGAGTTCCTTTCCAACAGCATCATGGAATATTATGACCAGGAAAGCTCAGAAGACATATTGAAATATTCTAAAGCTCTTGCTTTGCTGGATAATAGGGAAAAAGTAACACTTTCTGATTTGAAAGGAGCTATTAGCGAACTCAAGCCATCTACTCTGAAGATCGATGAAGAAGATAAGGTAGTCCAATATCTGGTTTCAAAACTTATGCCTACCGTGGCGAACAAAGAAGAGATCAAATTCACCCTTGTAAAGGGATACAGTAAAGAAGTGTTTTTAAAGAGTTTAGAAGCAATCGAGAGATTAGACATGGATTTTGAACGAGTTGAGGATTGCAACTATAATTGTGATCCTTCCTCAATGAAGCTCTGTGATGAATGTTCTTTAAAGGATGAGATATCTGGTTTAGAAAGTTCAGAAACGGGAATACCTGTAGTAAAGCTGGATGGAGGAGGATCTTTAGAAGATGTAAGGGGTGAGTTATTCGTAAGATACCTCCCCACTAGTGATATCTTGATAAGAGCTAATAGGGGGTTTTTGGTCATAGATTCTTTGGAAGAGATGGATGAAGATGTATTGAGGTTCTTATCTCACGTGCTGGAAAACGGCGAGTATGAATTGTTCAACGACGGATTTCGAAAAGTTTTCGAGGCGGACTTCTCTATCATAACTTTGGTCGATGATATGTCCAAACTAGATGAAAACCAGGTAAAGTTCGTAGATAAACACTGTAATTACTTTGTTTCTAAGGAGGGATATGAGGATATATTGCCAAAAATTTACACTGATGAATCCCAGATGTGTGAGGATCTATCACAAAAAGGAAAAGATTCGAAGGAGGCACGCAACAAAATAACCACAACAGAAGATAGATTGGATAACATAGCACGTATCTGCAGTGAGTTCGATATGGATAGGAACGATATAGAGATCAAGATAGATAGATTATCGAGGGCGTTCACTGCATGGAAAAGAAAAGATGAAGTAGAGAACGAGGAGATCATAGAAAGTGCCCAGAACCTGATTTCGTTCTATAGAAATGTCGCCGAGTAATTATCTAAAAGATGAAAACAACCTTGAAAACGATATCAAGGGCGCCGACAATTTTCCAGTAACAGCGATAGTCGGTCGAGATGACGTGAAAAGGCTGCTCACAATCATGTCTATAGATCCAGACTTGGGTTCGGTATTGATCAAAGGCAAGGAACACACGCAAAAAAAAGACCTAGTTCGAAGTTTTTCGCAGATAATAAAATTATCTACTGGAGGGAAGAATAGATTCAAGATGATCAATGGATTTCACGATGATCCACTTTTAGAGACTGTTAGAAGGTATAATGAAAGGAGTTATTTCAAATATATCGCGATAATGGATATTCAAAACTATGATGAAGATGACTTGGAAGAAATTTTATCTTATTGGGCTGGGAACCGGAAGGAAACCAAGACGTTATTGATGATATCTAATATGGACAGTGGCAACGATGGGATATTGAATAAAGGGTCAAATCATTTCTTTCATGCCAAAACAAACCCCATCGTGGATATTGAAAAAAGGATCGAGATCATAAAGAGACAAAGAGATTTCAGGAGAGATGAAGATAGGTTCTGGGAAAGATATATTCCCAGTGAAAAGAAGTTCTTAGAACGGATAATCGAAGCAAAAAAGGTCCTAAAATCCGTTCGCATATCAGAAAGTTTGAGGGAAGACTTACATGACACGCTGGAGTCGAAGATCAGTGGATCGAGTTTACTAAGACCAGTAGGCTATATTGAAAATGCATTAAAATATTCAAAAGCGGTAGCGGCATATCAGGGTAGGAAATGGGTAAGTAGAGAAAATATCAAAGAATCAGTCATGTTCATGCTTTTCGATTGAAAATTATTAAGTTCTTTTCAAGAACCGTTGTTTTTGGTTTTCTCGAAAAGTTCCTTCTCTTTTTGGATAAGGGCCAATTCGACCCTGTCCAATTCCGATTTTCTTTCACTCACACCGTCGAGGATGCTTTCCAATTCTCTCTGTTTTCCTATCAGTTGTTCGGAATGATCTTCTAGTTTTGCATTCTTTTTCTTCAATTCGATCTCTCTTTCACTCAATGCATCGCTTCTAGCCTCGATGGAACTCTCTTTTTCATCTAATTTTTTCTCTTTTCTAGTTAGATCCATTATCGCCTTTTTTCTCTTATCTTTGAACTCCATGACCCTTTTCTCGATCTTCATCTCCCTTTCATCGAGTGATTTTTTCCTTTCCTCTAGTAGGCCTTCTCTTTCGTTGAGTAGATCCTTCATATCCTCGATCTCATTTTCCTCTTCCCTTAACTCTTCACTTCTATTCTCGAGACTTTTTCTGAGATCATCCAGCCCCTTCTCTCTGTTATCTATAACTTTTTCTCTCTCTTCGATGAAATCGATCTTCTTTTTTATCTCTTCAGCCCTTTTCTCGATCTCATCTTCCCTTCTATCAAGTATGTCCTCCCTTTCATAGAGTTCTTCCTTTATCCTATCTGTTCGTTCTCTGATATTCTGAGCCTTTTCCAATTTTTCTTGAGCCACCCTCTTCTCTTCCTCTAGGTTATCAATTTTGAGTTCAATTTTTTCTTCCTTCCTAGATATCTCTTTTTCTCTAGCCTCTAACTCTTCCTTTTCTTCATCTATCTCATCATACTTTCTCTTTACATCAGACATCTTTTGCTTTACTTGAGAGTATTTTTTATTTAAAATACGGATCTTCTTCTTTATCTTCTGTTCCTTCTTTTCAAGCTCCTGTTCGCGATCATCCAATCTTTTCTCTTTTTTCTGGAGGATTTTTGCCAGATCCATCAGGTCGTCGCTAGATCTTTTTGAGATTGAGATTATCTTAGTATCTTTATTACCTTCGACCTCTTTTTTCTTATCTGACATCTTGTATTTAGAAGAACATCGCTCGTATATAATTCCTCCTAAAATTTTTTAAAATGTATATCTGAATGGTTAAGATCACTTAAGAATAACCGTTATTTTTATTACGGACGTGAAAAATGGAGATAAAGGTAAATAGTCTAGATGGTTTAACAAACCATCGACTCTTCACGAAAGGTGGTACGTATAATAAAAACAGAACTCAATTATCTGCTATACGAGGATAGGCCTGATAAAAGTTTCAAGATATTGGCGAACTTGATCGAAGACGGCCATCCTTCCTTATGTATATCAACCGTGTATCCAGATAAATTAAGAAAAATATATGACCTCGAAGAAGCATTGATAGTATGGTTAACCGATTCCGAATCTGAAGGGGATACTATCAGGCCCGAAAGATTGGATTTCGAGATGTCTAGAGGTATAATGAGGTTCATGGAGGAGAACGATAGTCCCGTGATATTTATAGACGGACTGGAATATCTACTATTGGAGAATGATTTCAAGAGCGTAAAAAAATTCTTCAAAAGGATAAACGACAACGCTTCTATGAACTCTGCAACGATCATAGCTTCACTAAACCCCGATTCACTCGAAAGAGAAACTAAGGCTGCACTTTCAAGAGATTTTGATATGGTAGGTAAGCCCAAGGAATTCCTGGACGAAGAGAAGGTCGAAGAAGAACCTAAGGTTGAAGAAAAGAAGGTCGAAGAAGAACCGAAGGTTGAAGAAAAGAAGAATATCCCTGAAACCAAATCTGAACCTATAACAGAAACTGATCTTTCAGATGAAGAAGTCACCACCCCCGTTGACCAAAAACCACCGGTGAGTGAACCCACAAAAGAAGAACCGATCAGCCCCACGCCTGAACAGCCTGAACAACCAGTAAAAACAGACACCAGCAGCTTTCAACAGGTAGAGGAACTATTAGCAAAAGCTT
>JBNJFO010000049.1:0-9957 GCA_051746905.1 Thermoplasmatota archaeon | reverse complement strand
GATATGATTCCCTTCAACAGTATTATTATTAGAACCCCATATCCAGACACCGTCTTCAACATTATTGTTGATCTTATTCCTTTTGATGATATTCCAGTTTGAATTCCTAAGTTGGAACCCGTCTAGGTTATTTTCGATCGTGTTGTCATAGAATTCGTTGTGAACTTGATACTGGAAGATCCCTCCATCGGTGCTGTTTACGATCGTGTTGTTGTGGAATATATTGTGATTGCATCCAGCTCTCATGTAAACGCCGTAGGTATTGTTCGAGAATTCGTTATGGTGAACTATATTTTCTTCAGAATTTCCATCCAATCCCAACCCCATCTGCAGTCCGTAGGAATTCTCAAAGATCTCGTTACCAGTGATTTCATTGTTTTTGTTTTCTTTGACCAAAATTATACCATGTGAACTACAATTATACACACTATTTCCTTCGATAGTATTGTTTTCCGAGTAATCGAGCCACATCCCCCTTTGATCCTGGGTAACGTTATTGTTCATGATATAATTGTAATGTGAATTGTTAAAGAAAACTCCTCTATTGACCCCTTCGGATATATTATTTCTATATATCATCCCGTTCGTCACATTATTCAAGTGTAAATTAGCAATACTCGAATTGTGAAGATAGTTATTCTTCACAGTGAAATATGCTGTGGTATTACCTATGTATATGCAGCTATCTGCCCCTCTAGCATCTATATCAAGGTCCTCTATGATATACGGGTTTGCTTGGGTGCCACTACCGGAGTAACCACCAGTGCTAAAACCCGTATCGCTGTTGATCCTGATAGGAAGATGGTTAGTATAACCCTGAGCTTCATAGCTCACGAATGTGACCGCCAATCCGGAAACGAGCATCAAACAAATTAATAGTGCCGATAATTTTCTCATGTTAATTCTCCTGAATAGTCATTCTATGATTTACTATTAGATAATATTTTCTTAGTGATTACTCCTAAATACTATACAAAAAATCAAAATAAGGATGCTCGTTTTCTAGAACCATGAACATAGATCTGTTGGTAATCAACTGTTCAGAACTGCACACTATGAGAGGAGAACACGATCTACGTCGTGGGGAAGAGATGAAGGATACCGGTTTGGTAAAGAACGGAGCCATGGCTGTAGATGGGGAGAATATTTTAGAAGTTGGAAAGACGGATGAACTAAAATCAAAATACGAACCGAATAAGATCATCGACGCGTCAGGAAAAACGGTGACCCCTGGATTCATCGATCCGCATACCCATTTGGTCTTCGCCGGTTCTAGAGAGGACGAACTGATAATGAAGATAAAAGGAAAGACCTACATGGAGATATTGGAAGAAGGTGGTGGCATAATGAGGACCGTGAAGGCGACTAGGGATGCCTCCAAACCCCAGTTAAAAAAAGAGATGGGCAAACGTATGGACACCATGCTTCGATACGGTACTACAACAGCTGAAGCCAAGAGCGGATATGGACTGGACAAGGATAACGAGATAAAATGCCTAGAAGTGATAAAGGAGATGAACAAAGATCATCCGATAGATTTGGTTCCAACGTACCTCGGAGCACATTCACTCCCGCCCGAATTCGACGATACTGGTGAATATATCGAGTACTGCAAAGAAGAGGTTCTCCCTATCGTTGCTGAGAGGGGATTAGCTGATTACTGTGACGTTTTCTGTGAGAAGGGGGTGTTCGATGCCGAGGAAAGCAGAAGTCTGCTTAAAAAGGCAAAGGAATTGGATATGGGGCTACGTGTACACGCAGACGAGATAGAAAATATAGGCTGCAGCTCTATGGCAGCGGAGGTAGATTCAGTCTCGTGTGAGCATATCGTTAAAACATCTGAGGATGATATCGACAAGATGGTAGAACACGGAGTCATCGGCATATCCCTCCCAGGAACACCGTTCATGCTCATGGATGACCATTACACTCCCGCCCGAAAGATGATCGAAAAAGGCATGGCCTTGGCACTTGCTACAGACCTGAATCCGAACTGTTTCACGGAATCCATGCAGATGATCATAACGCTCGCTTGCCTCCAGATGAAGATGACACCAAGAGAAGCATTAACCGCATCTACTGTGAACGCTGCTAAAGCGATAGGCCGAGATGACATAGGCACACTGGACAAAAACAAGAAAGCGGACTTCCTGATAATGGATATACCGAACCTGATGCACCTTCCATATCATTTCGGAGTGAACCTAGTCGAACAAGTCTATAAAGATGGCGAGCGAGTAGTTTGAGAGCACAAAACAAGAAAACTATTATATCTATAGAGTTGTTGAAACAACTGCGAAGTGAATACAGATGAGCGATGCAAAAGAGGTTTTGAAGACATTTCTCAAAAAGATAGAAAAAGTTCCTGACAGCCCTTATTCGATGTTGATCTATGTAGGAACAGTTTTGTTTTTAACATCACCTCTATTTTTATTGAATATGTTCGCTAATATTTGCTTTTTTAACATATTCGTAGCAGTTTTAGCGGTTCTGGTACCCTACAAGTTCTATAAAGAAGATAATATAAAAAAATTAGCTGTTGCAGGTTTGATCTCTATCCTGTTGGTTAGTGTGGTCGGAACGGTTTACCACGTTAATGAGTTATATACTCAAGAACCTCAAGAACTCACTTCTGATAATCTATCGCAGGGAACAGTAAATAAATTGTACGGGGATACAGACACTGTTTTCAATTTTACAGTTGAGACTTCAGAGGCAGTCTCGGACTTGAACTATTCCGTCTATTTGAACATATCTTACCTTGGGGCAAACAATTCTTTTTCGGAACCGCTCGTGGATAGTTACAATATGACGAAGATAAATGGCTCAACCGAGGGTCATAGTTATTTTAAAACCTTAAAAGTGAAGGAAAAGCTTTACGAGCATTATTTTTCTTTGAAGGTGAACCGATCTGGCAACGTAACCTGGGAAGAAACTGAAAAGGGTTACGGGCCTTTGACGATACCAAGAACTCAAGCTCACATCGTGGTATTCCCTCCCAGAGCAGTATCTCCTCTCTTACTTTACGCCTTGGGCATATCGTTGATATGGTGGAGAAAAAAGATGAAAGAGAGCCAAAGATACAGTACCAGTGGCTTGGAAAAAAAGGAAAAAGCCCTCGAGAGTTACTGTGATAACTGTGGCACCCTATTATCTTCCGATGAGGAGGTATGCCCCGAGTGTGGCGAAGCCGTTAAAAAAGAAGAAGATGAAAACGAAACAATCGAGGATGAGGATGAAGATAAAACCCAGGAGTTGTCATAGGTGAAAAAAGAAAGGAATCTCTTTTTACTGTTTCTGACGATAACTGTGTTCTACGCTTCTGCTATATTCATATTATCCTCCTTATCCAAGCCACCGGGTGCTGAGGAGGGAAAACAGGCGATACCTTATTTCAGCACATTAGTTCATATAACCATCTATTTCGGGTTCGCATTTTTTGTTTTTCACGTTATAGAATGGTATCCAGGAAATTTCAGGTACGATCAGATGTTATCAACTTTGTTGATCGTCACTCTATATGGGATCTCCGATGAAACACATCAAATATTTGTAGATGGAAGATTTTTCAGTTTTTGGGATATATTCTTTGATTCACTGGGTGCCTCGTTATTATTGCTCTTAGCTGCTCATTGGCCCTATCAAAAAATATCTCTTCCGTTCATACGTAGAAAAAAATAGTTAACTTTTTTTAATCCTAATACCATTTTACACCGATAATATGGATTTCGATAAGATCGAAGTAGTGAAGGAAGAGGAGATGAACATAATCATAGGTCAGAGTCATTTTATCAAGACAGTAGAAGATGTCTACGAAGCCATGGTAACCTCGGTTCCAGATGTAAGATTCGGTATCGCGTTCTGCGAAGCCTCTGGAGACACTCTTATAAGATATGATGGAACTGATGAAAAATTGACAGACCTAGCGGTAAAGAATGCGGGCAATATCAACGCAGGACATATCTTCGTTTTGATCATGGAGGGAGCTTATCCGATCAATGTTCTCCCTGCCATCAAGGATGTTCAGGAAGTATGCGAGATATACTGCGCTACAGCCAACCCCGTTGAAGTCCTCATCGCCGAGACGGACCAAGGTAGAGGTATAATGGGTATTATAGACGGAAGCCCGACTAGTGGAGTAGAAAGTGAAGAAGATAAAGAATGGAGAAAGGACTTACTTCAGAATATAGGTTATAAGAGATGATCAGATAATTTGTATTTCGATATCATCTAAGCACCGAATTTATCCGCTTTCTTAGCCATATCTCTCAAGATGTTAAGTAACTCTTTCCCTCTTATCCTCCCTAAGCTACCGTAGGAACAAGGTCTTTCACCGTAAGATTCTACCCTATCCTTCCTCACTTCTGGACCGCATATAGATATGGGTAGAGGATCACCGCTGTGTCCTTTACATGTAACCGGTGTGGAGTGATCGCCAGTGTAAGCGCAGTAGATATATTCCATCTCCATTATTTCACCCAACTCGCTGTCTATCTTTTCTACGAATTCGACTTTTTCTTTAGCGAGTCCATCGTGACCAAGCAGATCCGGGCCTTTTATATTTACCAGAAGAAAATCGTAATCCCCTAAAGCCTCACGAGTGGAAGAGAAGATGTTTTTTATGTTAGTATCTAACCCCCCTGTAGCCCCTTCTACTTCTAGAACATCCATGCCCGCTAGTTTACAGACTCCGGCTACCAATGGAATACCGGCTATAGCTGCGGATCTTAAACCGGTTCTATCCTGTATAGATTCGATCTTTGGTCCCATACCAGTGCCTCTTGGAAGTATCACATTAGCGGGTAACTCACCCTTTTCAACACGTTCTTTGTTGACCGGGTGGTCTTTCAAAATTTCTATAGATTTTTTGACGAATTCGTTCACCAACCAGGCTGTCCTTTTATCCTTCTTACTTTCTTCTAGAGGCACTGATTCAGGAACGGAAACCCCGGTTTCGTGGGGATCGACATCGGTTATATTTGCTCCTAAATCCTTGCCTCTAAGGACCAATACAGCCCTGTGCTCTACGCTGGCTTTAAAAGTGAAATCCACATATAAGTCCAATTCATTATTGATAGATTCAGCTAATTTATCAGTACCCTCTTTGATCCTGCCTGCCCGACGGTCGACGATCTTCCCGTCTTCTAATGTGGCGAAATTGCATCTGAAAGCTATATCATCGGGACTAACATCGATATCTAAACCCGCTGCCTCAAATGGTCCACGGCCGGTGTATACTTCGAATGGATCGTATCCGAGTAAAGCCAGGTGGCCTGTATCGGAACCAGGTATCACACCCGGCTTGATAGTATCCATCAACCCATTGATCCCGCTCTCTGCGATCTTATCAAGATTCGGTGTATCCGCGTATTCCAGCGGTGTTTTTCCATCTAGTTCTTTTACTGGCCGGTCACCTACTCCGTCTAGAATAACTATCAATATCCTATCATCCATATTATCATTCCCGTGATCACTACCGAGGTCAATATCGACAACAGATTAACAGTAGACTTACCTATATATCCCTTTCTTTCAAAGAGTGCACCCAATATACTGTCTACCTGGCAGCTTACGAAGCCCATAGCTATACCTATCAGTATCCAATCCATCGGAAGAACATCGCCATCGAAGAAGTAAAAGAAGATATACGCTACCGTGAATGTATAAAGTGAACCGATCATAGCCCATATCTCACCATACACCGAGACACCTCCGTTAACACCAGGTCGGACTTTTTTCAGAGTTGTTATCAAGTATGTTTTATCAGATAGTATCCCCATCTCTGAAGCTAATGTGTCGGATGCTGCTCCTGCGACAGCGGTGATGAATAAAAATATAGCGAGTTTATGCTCTAAGAAACCGATCTGGTGTAAAATATTTGCATCGTGGTTCGGCATGTGAAATAGAGCGAGAAGAACAGGGATGATCCCATTTGCTAAAACATTGTTCACACCTCTCTCACCACGATCACCTTCTTGGAACCCCCTTTCTTTTTTATATTGGAATCTATATCTAGTCGCTATAAAAGCACTACCCAAGAAAAAAAGCAGCAATATGATCCAGGTGATCCCACCTTGAAATGCCAAGATTATCCCTACAAAGAATGCAGTGATGGACCCTCCTAGATTCAACAATTTTCGAGAGTATGTGATATAAGCCAACAATAGGCAGATAACTACTATGAAGCCTATTTTGAGAAGATTCATCAGAAAGTTGAGATGGAGGACAGAATATAAATCTTATCCTCCGTATGTTGGATAAAATGAAAGATGTTGAAAGGGCTGCGAACACCTTCGATTCAATAGCTGGGCATTTCGACAAAACAAGGAATAGACCCTGGGAACCCGTCGTAGAGTTCATCGAAAAGATCGGGGACGACGATGGTACACTACTCGACCTAGGATGTGGTAATGGTAGACACACAGGGGTAGCTGTTGATAGAGGGTTGGATGCGATCGGTTTAGACGCATCCCGGAGTTTACTGAATATATCCAAAAAGAAGATCCCAGTCGCTCAGTTTTTGAGAGGAGATATAAAGAAATTACCTTTTTCAGATAACGCTTTCAACCATGTGATATATATCGCTGCGATACACCATCTAAGCGAAGGCAGAGTTGAGAGCTTAAGAGAAGCAAAACGTGTATTAAAACCAGGTGGTTCCGTATTAGTATCCGCATGGGCACGAGAGTTAGATAGGTGGGACCTGGAAGAAGGAGAGGCAGATGTGACCGTTCCTTGGCATCGTGATGATGGCGTGGTTATAGAGAGGTATTATCATCTTTACAGATTAGATGAATTGAAAAATGATGTTTCAAAAAGCGGTTTGAAAGTCATAGATGCTTTTCGGGAAGGCGGAAATAATTACGTGGAAGCGATTAATAAATAACCATCATATCTGTCAGAATCGTTTCGATCACCTATAATTGATGAAAAGTTTAAATATCTATGGCTATTAACTAAATAAAACTAAAGGTGATTAAATATGCCAGGATATAAGCATCCTTGTCGATACTGTAATGAATTGATACCCCCTAATTCAAACGTTTGTCCAGCGTGTGGCAAGGTAAATCCATTGGACAGTTTAAGGTGTCCTAAGTGTAGAAATCCGATCAAAAAAGGTTGGGTAAGATGTAGTAACTGCGGACTATCCTTAGAAACTGTTTGTCCATCATGTGGCAAGACAACTTTCTTTGGAGACTACTGTGAGCATTGTGATGCTCGCTTGGTGGTTGTTTGTCCACACTGTGAAAAGGAACAACCACCTATAGGAGAGAAATGTATAGAGTGTGAAAAATCATTAAAAGATGAAGGAGATGGTTAAAATGACAGAAGGAGAATTGATAAGTTTTACAGACAACTACAAGGATAAAAGCAAGAAGGCAGGGTTTCAGTTCGTTTTTTACTGCGACATCTGCAAAGAGGGCTACAAGACCAGATTCATGGAATCGAAAACCCACAAAAAAGGCAAGTTGATCAGCGGCATCGGAAAGGTTGCCAGTGCTGTCGGCAGCGCAACAGGGAATTACAGGGCAGGATATAGTGCTAGAAGGGCGAGTAGCGCTGCGGGCGACCAATTTTCCGGTATGAGCGCGAAATGGCACAAGGAACACGAAACTGCGTTTGAGAAAGCCCAGAACGAAACAAAGGGTCATTTTGAACGATGTCCCCGATGCACAAAGTGGGTATGTGAGAGCTGTTGGAACGAAAAAGAAGGACTATGCACGGATTGTGCACCAAGAGTAAGCAGTGAAGTAGCAGCCGCAAAGGCAGAAAAAGCGGTAAAAGATATAAAGAAAAAAGCATCGCAAAAACAAGTATTTACTGGCGAGATCGAAAGCAAACAAACTATATGTCCAAAATGTGGAAAACCAGCCGGCGAAGGGAAGTTCTGCAGCAATTGTGGAAACCCTCTAGGCTTAGCCAAATGTCCAAAATGTGGTGCTAAGAACACAGCAGGGACGAATTTCTGCGGCGAGTGCGGAGAAAAACTTGAGTAAAGAGTGATCTTTCCAATCCTCAAACAACGGACTGAACCCAGATCGGAGGAACACCCGCTTAGTCGTTTGAAGTGGGATTGATCGGATAGAAGAGAATGAAAAATACTGCAAAAAGAGAAGATAATTATGGAATGTTCTGTAAGTTATTCCTTGAGTGATGAAACCGGTCACAAGATCGAGGATGGAGAAGCTGAAGCCAAGCTCACAAAAGAAAATTTATCTATCCAACCAAAGTTCGGACAAGCATTATTTTTCACGCTAAGGGATATCACCGAAATTAGCGAAGCTGACTATAAGGTCCAACTCGATTTAACTTCAAACGAAAAACTCACGATCTCTGATCTTGGCTATAAATACGAAGATTTTTTACGAGTTCTTTCACATCTCCGAAATGAGGTCATCCTAGAAGATATGTTGATAAAAGAAAACGTAAAGAAATCTGGGGTGAAGGGAGAATTCGTCCATCTTGACAAAGATGGGAAAGAGTTAGAAAAAGGGAAATGTAAACTGCGGTTATACGAAACTGCCATCGTAGTGATACCAGAAAAAAGCGAGATCTCCAGGATACTCTACAGCAACATACTAAATATTCAGGAAGAAGTTCATAAGCTTACTGTGACTTCGGCTCGTGAAGGAAAATTTGTTTTCTCAAAATTAGGCAGACAGTTTGATCCATTCACGAAAAGTCTGTCAAAATCGATGAATGAGCTTTCCCTCAAAGTTCAATCTTCACTTAAAGAACTGTTGCCTTCTGCTGACCCGAGTATGATAAGAAGAGCCGCCAGATATATGAAAGAAGGCAAGGTGGCGAAGAAGAGCGACTTGGAAACCATCTCACCAGATATCTGGAAAAGTTTAGAAAAAAAGGTGATGGCTACAGAGGTAAAGGAAGAATATGAATTCTTGAGATCTCTTGCTCAGAAACAAAAGATGTGTATCGGGTTGAAACGAGGACTGATGGGAGATCTAACGGGAGAATATATCTGGTTCTTGATCCCCGTTTACAGCACCGATCCGAAAGAACCAGGGAACGCAGTTGCAATGGAATCGATATCTAGTGAAGGAGGCGGAAAGGCGACTTACTTTTTTAGGATAGTGAGCAGGAGTGAGTATCCTGATTATGAGAACATAGATGAACTGAACGAAGAAGTTGATGATTTCATTCAAAAAATTAATCAGTGCATGTTAGCTATAAACTTCAGAAGAGAACCGATATATCTGCCAGACGAAAAGCTTGATGAGCCACGTTATCAAAAATATAGATTTGCCATCGCTAAGATCCCAGAACTTGAGGTACTACGCCGACTTTTCATCGGTAGGATAATCCATCATTCGGACGAACAATGGAAGGAAGATGTGTTAGATCTATTGAAGTTCAATATAAGCACACAAGATGACGAGAAAAGATGGAACAAGTAGGATCGATTTTTCTTTATTCTTTTAATCAGCGAATATTTCTGAATTTATACAACAAAAACCAGTAAAAACAATAAAAAACTGATATACCAAACATGGATAGTCCCTATCGCTAGGTCTAACCGGGACGTTCGGCGTGTCCTTATACACCGAAATCGTCGATATGCGGGGGTGACCGCCGGGGAAGATGTAATCACCCCGCCAACGAACCAGATTCTGACGATGAGACCTCGTCCTTCGGGATTGGAGGTGTATGGAGAGCAACCGGAGGGTTGTATCTCCATATCTTTGCCATGGAAACTGGGCCAGGCCCGGAAGGGAGCAGCCTTACCATGGACTGCCGATGCTCGATGGGTAGCGGGGTCGAGGAAGACTCTGGGCTCCTCGTTGGCGTGATGAGCGTCGACCCCGGTGACCTAGCACTCTTACCCTTCTTCATTTTAGGCGAAATGCCGATGGTCCCCATTATCCGTATTTTACACTTAAATAGATCCCAAGGAGAGTGATGCCTGCACCGATAATAGTGAGAAAAGGAGGTGTTTCA
>JBNJFO010000048.1:0-10090 GCA_051746905.1 Thermoplasmatota archaeon | reverse complement strand
AAACGTTTAAAACGTCGTAATATTTAATATTGACGCTTGTCATACCTACAGCGATAAAGATGCCCGGAATATACTGTCAAGTATGCAAAAAGGAGATCGATATCAGATCGAGTCACGTAGATGGTGCCATATGTAAACAGTGTGGCGATAGGCTTGGACTAAGGGATGTTGAGATACAAAGATCATGGTTCGTCAGAAATCTAGGTGTCGATGGTCACGCTGGGTATGTAAAATAGAGGTGGAAAAGATGCGGCAAAATACTCAAGTACAGACTGACATCCTCCGATATCCCGAAACTCTTCGAGATGGTGAAAGACGGGAAGAAAAGTGAAAAGGTCATAGCATCACACATGCTTAAC
The DNA here is from genome assembly GCA_051746905.1 of Thermoplasmatota archaeon. GTDB lineage: Archaea > Thermoplasmatota > Thermoplasmata > Halarchaeoplasmatales > Halarchaeoplasmataceae > CAZFVW01. Next base: position 9,731 of record JBNJFO010000048.1, on the reverse strand, counting down.
AACCCTAAATATACAGACTTTGAAACGATCTTCCCTCACATCGATAAGATATTCGAACTTTACGACTCAAACCTACTAGTAGTCCGGCAGAACATGGCAGGGTTGACCGCCAGGATAGCGGAGAACCACCCAGGAAAGGCCAAGAAAGCAGTCCATGCCTTCTAGCGATCCCTTCTTTGATCTTATCCCCTATTTCAACGGCGTCCTCTTCAATAAGGTCACTCTTAGATGCAAGGGGATCTGCGAGTTCGATCTTTGACAATCGACTCCTGATAAAGCCCTGGATCAATCTATCCCAATCCACTCCATAGAGGATCAAAAAATTGATGATGTATGTTAGCATCTTTTCAATTCGTGCCAGATCAGCTCTTCCAATCCACCATGATAGGCTTCACTCGCTCTCACGTTCTTATCCATGTCAGACCAAAAGTGTCCTGCATCGTTCAACGTGACTTGACTGACCTGAGTACCGTCTTCTCCTCCTAGATATCTTTTAACTTCGATCTTACCTTCTCTGTCTTCTTCTATCATCGGTTCCTTATCACAATCATTGTGCTCTACCCAAAACATGACCGATTCGTTAACGGAGAGGTCGTATCTGGTACCTCTGATACTTTTTCCCTCCCCCCCATGATAGGGAACGATCTTATCATCCTTACCGTGGATATGTATCACCGATAAAGGCTTTGAAGGCTCAGGAACTGTTAGAGGAGGACCATCCTCTTTTTCTCTTACACCTAAAGAACTAGAAATCGGTGCGATACCTGCCAATTTATCAGGATGTTCTGACCCGAAACGATAAGTCATCCTACCTCCATTCGAATGTCCTACCATGTATATCTCTGATCCGTCGATTTTATATCTGCCGGTGAGTTCATCTATCAGCAAAGAAAGAAATTTAACATCATCTACCCCCTGCCTATCGGCATAGTTATCGGTTATGCCAGTGTTCCACGTATGTAAGTGATGCTCATGTATACCGCTGCCGTCTGGATAGACAACGATGAATCCTTCTTCTTCAGCCAATCGATCGAGATCAGTGTCACGTTTAAAAGTTCTAGCCGATCCCCCTCCACCGTGTAACGCCAATAGTAGCGGAACTTGTTCATCTTCAGATATATCTGAGGGAACTTCGATCAGATATTTTCTCTCCGAGCCGTTCACTTTTAAATATTCGTACTCTGAGGACAACCTTCTATAGTACAACAGTCCGCCGGAAAAAGCCATCGAACATAATGTGAATACTACGGCGAGGGCTATCAACTTATCTTTTTCTACATCTCTTATCTCTTGAGACATACCTAAAAAGCCGCCAGTGACTCCTACCAGGATCCATATAGAAAAGCCACTTATGATCGAAAGTAATGAAAAAACTATCACTACACTACCACCCAGTATCCCATCACCCCTGGCTATCAGGATGGACCCTACGATGATAAAGATAGCGAACAGCGGTATCGCCAGTAGAGCAAGAGCTGCAACAGGCCTACCAAAAAAGATAAAAAATCCGAAAATTCCGGCCCCGATCCCTCCCCATATAAAAAGTATGGAACCCGAGATCAGTGATATCAAAAAAGCGAGTATCTTTATTATAGGTACATCCAGTTTTTCATCTACCTTGTCCAATTCTATCATCAAAATAGGTTAAAAGTCCGATAGGATTTATGATTTATGTCGGAGGGCAACGTGTCCTATTAACTTAAAGGATACAGGCTGTTTAAAAAATTAAACACAAAAAGTACGAAAGAGCTACATCTTAGAGTCGATCGTCCAAATGAGAGGAGCGACCGAAGGACTAGAGGTAAAAGAAGAACTGGAAAAACTAGAGAAGACTAGAGAGAAAAAACATGAAGAATGCTAACAAATCTTTATATATTCTAAAGGACTCCAAAAGTGAAAGATATGGAATGCGAGTATGACGAGGAGACTAACATACTATCTATTAGGCACATATTTATATATGCATTACAATCCTTTCCGAATCTTTAGTTAAATGTTGTATATACCACAAACTGAGTAAATGGCTAAGGGGGCAGTAGCACATAACTTGATGAGGTTAATAATATTGATTGTGCTCCTAAGTATATCTTTACCGATATTGTTTCAGTCAGGCCAATATGGTAATTTTGAATATAATTGGATTACATTATTTGTAGGTATATCCATCGGTATATCTATCATAGCGTGTTACACGCTGCACTTTGATTCTAACCGAGAGAAAATAGCATATAGAGAACTCTCAAAAGAGGGATAATTCTTCGTAAAATATCTCTTATCTCACTTTTGAGGTGATAACACACTATAGTTTTGTGGATTATCGTTTCTTAGGAGAGCGTCCAAACTAATCGATCGTAGTTCGTCCGCTTTTTAGAGAAGTATCTCAGTAAACTGAACTCAAGCTGAGTTTCTTTTCCTCCATACCGATCTCTTTTGCGGTCAATGCTGTCAAATTCATACCGATGAAAGAGATCAGCATACCTCTCCAAATATTCTCAAAATCCTGTGTTTTAGGATTTTCTATGCCCATCACATTTTTCAATCGACCGATCACCCTTTCTACAGAAGATCGGAAAGGTCGGTTCAACCTTTCCCGTATCGCTCCCAAGATACTGCTCTCCTTATCACTACCAGGATCCATCCCAAAAGCGGTGAGAAGCTTTTGAGGTATACGTTCAAGCACATCTTTGACACATTCGATGTCTTCACCATGTTCTTTGAAAGCTTCTTTGATCTCCTCTTTTATCGACTTTTTTACTTCATCTCGTCTTGGATTCAGAACCGTATAGAGACTCGCTGATAGTTCTTCGATGGTCGCTTCACGAAGATCTTTGGAATCGTATCCGGCATCAGCGTAGACAGCCTTTATCTCTTCAAAGTCGTATGTTTTTACTTTTTGGACAAGCGGAACGTACATGGTCGAGTCAGCCTCGTTTCCCGGAGTCAAAAATAAAGCAAGCGGTAATTCAGCCTGAGCATCAACGACCAGATGAAGTTTGTATCCATAAAAATTGTCTTCATGATAGCCCCAATACGCTTGTTCGACTTCGCCGTTTTCGATGTTTTTGCGGGTGTTGGCCCATGCAAAGATATGGGTTGAATCGACGACCAGATAATCGCCGTCAACGATATCTTCATCGTACAGCATTTCAACGAGTTTACTGAAGAGATCCAACAGTCCTTTTGTGTCCAAGTCGTTGATATAGCGGCAGAGCGTGCTGTAGCTGGGTATTTCATCGTCATCCATCAAACAGGCTCCCTGTAGACGAGAATCTAGTTCTATCATGGTCTGTAATTCCCGATAATCAGCGGCTTTGAATTTCTTTACCAGACCTATGCAAAGAGCGGATAAAGTTTTATCATCGTTGCCTAGAGAATCAGGTAATTGCAGGTCAGCTAGAGTTTTAGTGACATCTTCTATCGGTATGATCTCATTAGAAGAGGTTTCTTCTGACACCTTTGGTTTCAATCGTTTATTACATATCCTATTTTTCTTTTGGATATCTTCTCTTGATGGATGTAAGTATACGAGTTTTCCGTGTACCTTTTTTCTGACGAGCAGTTCTTCTTCAGCTAATTCCTTCAATGCTCGGTAGCAGTCTCGGCCAAGATGCTTTTCAGCCTCTTCTGGCAAGATACCGGCATCTTTTTTCTTGGCTAGGTATCTCAATACAGGTTTTGTATCATCTTTTTCATGGAAGATTATCCCATCTACATCGATGAATCCATATCTATCAGCAAGGTTCTCAAAATGTCCTTGCCAGATGAGGTAATGCCTTCTATGATTGAGTGAAGAAACCACTACATCATCCAATAATGACCGAACGTATGACTTTGAAAATCCAGTTTCATCGGCGAGATCATCGTAGGTCCAAATACTTGGTTGGTCACTATGCTTTGGATGGTCATCGCTGTTGACTTCCTTGAGCAGATGCAAAAGTTTATTCCCTACCTTTCTTTTTCTTTTATTGCTTTTTGTTTGGTTCATAAGTAGGGAATGAAGCCAGACCAAAAAAGATTTGGTCTGGCCTACCCCTACTTCTAAAACATAAAATTTTTATTCATAAAATCATATTGCAGTTGTGTAACAGGCTATAATAATAGAAACTCTTTCTAATTTATCCTTTTTAATTTTGAATATCCAAGGGAAACCAATAAAATAAAAATGATTGGATCCACTATCAATTATTAATAATATTGGAGATACAATTGAAAATGTGATTAAAGGTAGAAGGGGGAGGCCAAAATAGGTTATTAATCTTATCAAATTTGAACTGTTAAATAAATCAAAAAGTAAAAAATGGGCAATTAACTCGAATATTATTCCTGCGATTGCTATACCTAGTAAGAAAATCCAATTCACATACATCTTCTTCATATTTTCACTCTCCTGTAACAACATAATCCATGTATCCAAGAGCAGATAAGAAAAGGATTCCCGCCATAACCTCAAAGATTGCAAAAAATATTAATCTAGCTATAAATCCTCCTAACCCCAATTCAGGAGTGAACAAAGATGCGGCTCCAGTTGTAGTGGTTAAATAAAGTCCATAGGAAGCGATAGCCAACATCGCAGCGCCCACGGCACCCTGTTCTACACTATAATCTTCAAACGCCAGCAGCCCTATAAATCCAAACAGTGCGATTAGATTAAAAGCATAAGTTAAAGCGAAGGCTTTCGTTGCTGCACCACCTATATTAGCTGACCATACAGATCCAAAACACAATAATACTGCAGTGAACATGAATGAATAGACACTAGCAACATTCTTATCCAGTTCATATATTTCTTCTGCTGGTTTAGTTAGAGCTTCTTCTACCGAAAGTATACCTTTCCCATATTCTAGAAAGTCGTCGGGGTAGAATGTATAAAACACGAGGTTAAACATCAAAGCCCCGACACCACCGATGATCGTACCCAATACTGGCATCGAATTTATCAGCAAGGCTAGTCCGTAATATATGGTCATGATCGCTGCAAATCCCCCCATAACGAACCCCATCAGTCTTAGTAAGGTTATACCCATATTCTTGGTCTCATTATTTGCCGCTTTTTCTGCCACATCTTCGAGGACTTGAGCGATATCATTTTGCATGGCTTTGAATTTTGATTTCAATCCATTCAATAGATTCGTTAGGTGGTTCATCACCCAATCCACCACAACACTCACAGCCTCGGCCACAGCTTCCGCCACACCGCTCAGCATCTCGGCGAAGCCGTCCCAGATCTGCTCTAAAACTTCTCTCACTGCGCCTTTGACCTCTTTTTTGAGCTCCACCTTGTTACCGACCTTATCTCTAGCTCCCAGCACCAGGGTCACTTTACCGAGCGTTGCCTCCCAGACGGTACCTTCGAAGGTCTTATTGAATTCGTGCACTTTTGTATAGTCCAGTTCCTCTTTTCCCCTCTCGTAGCATCCGCTCTTATCGACGATGTCCAGCTTTATCTTCTCTATACCTCCCCCTCCTTGATTATCACGTGTGTGTCGATCTCTACGTCTAACTTTGGACCCGTCTTTGTCCACTTGAGGTCGGTCGTAGTGTCCGCCTTGAACTTCGTCACCATCGGCGGCATGTTCTCACGTACCATTGTGTTGAACTGGTCAGTCAACCACTGCTCCGCCTTGCTCTCGTTGTCCGATTTCTCTGCTACCGTCTCGAAGTAGTCTATCACCCATTCGTATTTGTCGTACAGGGTGCTCGATGCGTTTTCCTTGAACTGCTCTTGATACGTGGGATCATCCACGATACTAGAGTTGGAGAACCACGATTCCACCACATCCGGGATGCCGTCGCTGTCCGTGTCCGACCAATCGCCGGATTCCGTCCTGTAAGCCACCAACGGGTCCCTGTTATCTATGGTCCTCAGCTCGTCTATCGGCTCTCCGTCGTCGGTCCAGCCGGTGATCACTTTTGCCTCGTAGCCGTTGATCTCCATGCCATCTGAGATCGCATCATCGTCCACGTCTGGGTTCAGGCAGTAAGAGAGGGCTTTACCGGTCGATTTACTCCGTTCTATGTGCCAGTAGTCGTACTCTGCACCATCTATTATCCCGTCGCTGTCCGTGTCCTCTCTGTTCAGGCTCAAGTTTCTCTCGTGCTCGAAGATATTGCTGAGACCGTCGTTGTCCAGGTCGGACTCGGCGTCGCTTGGATCGTATGGATCTAAGTCGTATCTTTCCTCCAGACTGGTCGATAAGCCGTCATCGTCGTCGTCAGAGTCGTAGATGTTCGGTATCCCGTCTTTATCGGTGTCATGTTCCCCGGACAGGCTATACTCTTCGACGTTGGTCAGGGTGTCGTTATCGAAGTCGAGGGAAGTGTCCTCACGGGCTTTCAGCTCTTCATCTTCTGTTTCTAGCTTTTCTTCATCAACCTCCTCGGAGTGCGGTAGATGTGAATCTAAGTGTGACTCGATAAAATCATCTGAGTTGTCTAGAAAAGGAGTTGCTACACCGTTCTTCTCAGCTGCCTCACTCAATCTTCCGCCTCCAAAGTCATATTGATATTAAGTTATGCAATAAAATCATTTCGGAGGGGACTGCCAACTTGAAGAACAAGTTCTTCTACCCTCTCGGAAACTATCGTTTTACACAGAACTTGTTCCGTGAAGTATCCGAATCTAAATTTCGATTTTATGAGAATTTCGTCTTGAAATTCTTACACCCGATGGATTGCCTCCCATTTCAGTAGGGGCTGCGGGCCAGCCCGACCAAAATTTTTCACTTTTCATTTTTTCTATCTCACCACGTTTCAGAGATTTACTCTTTTAGTTTTTATTTTCAGTTCTAGAGCCTGTCCGAGTATTATCTAGAGAAATAGCTTTTTGAACAGGGGGAAAATACTTTATTCTTTGAACACTTCTGGATATTTAAGTGAGATTATGGCTAAAAAGTATCGAAAATACGATCCGGAGTAGACTTTTTTGCTATCACCTGACATTCGAGATTGGCTACCTGATGACCATCTAGCAGTATTCATCGACGAAGTCGTCGATGAATTAGATTTATCACCGATCTTTGAGTATTATGAAGGGGAGGAGCGTGGAAATCCACCATATCATCCTGTGATGATGACGAAAGTTCTATTTTACGCCTACTGTATTGGTATTCCATCCCCCCGCAAGATCGATAAGAACATGTACGAGGATGTGGCTTTCCGATATCTTGGAGCAGGAAACTTTCCCGATTTTAGAACTATCAGTGATTTTAGAAAAATACATCTAGGTGCACTTGGAAACCTGTTCGTTCAAGTTTTGAAGTTATGTAGTGAGGCTGGATTAGTCGAATTGGGTACCGTCGCATTAGACGGTACAAAAGTTAAAGGTAATGCCAGTATGGAACAAACAAAGAAGTATGAAACTCTCTGCAAGAAAGAGGAAGAATTAAAAAAAGCTGTCAAGGAGATGCTAGAAAAGGCCGAAAAGACTGACAAGAAAGAAGATGAGATCTATGGTAAAGACAAACGCGGTGATGAATTACCAGAAGGATTCAGAGAAAAAAAGGAAAGATTGGAACGGATAAGAGAAGCAAAACAACGACTTGAAGAAGAACAGAAAGAAAAACACGAAGATTACAAAGAAAAGATGAAAGAGAGAAAAGAAAAAGAAGAACAAACCGGTAAGAAGATTAGAGGAAGAAAGCCAAAGGAAGTACCTGAGGAACCTGAAAAAGATGCAAAAGCAAACACCACTGATCCAAATAGCCGAATGATGAAAACTCGTAAAGGATTTGTCCAGGGATACAATGGACAAATCATGGTCGATTGTGATTCACAGGTGATCATTGCTGAAGATATAGTCCAGGATCACAATGACAAACATCAACAGTATCCTATGATGAAAAAGGCACATGAAAATACTGGTAGATCTCCAAAGAATACTACAATGGACGCTGGATACTGGGATGAAGAAACCTTGAAATATCTTTCTTTGTACACTGAACTCTATGTAGCAACTGAAAAAGACTGGAAAGAACGCAAAAAGATGCGAGAAAAACCACCGCCCAGAGGAAGGATTCCAAAAGACGCTACCTACAAAGAAAAGATGGAAAGGAAGTTACGTACCAAAAAGGGCAAAGAAATCTACAAAAAGAGAAGCACCTCTGTCGAAACAGTTTTTGGACAGATCAAAAACCGTGGTTTGGGAAAATTACTGCTCAGAGGATTAGAAAAAGTGAAAGGTGAATGGACTTTGATCAACCTTTCACATAATCTCTTGAAACTTTGGAAGGAAAGAACCTCAGCATAAAAGCTGAGGATATCCTCAAAAAAAAAAACAGATTAGTGAAGATGGATAGGAACAATATCAAGTATTTGTCGAATGTTATGAACACCTATTTCTCAGACAGGCTCTTTAGAAAATTCTATTTTTTTTGTTTCTCCCGGTATTATTTTATTTTTTTTACATTCTAAATTGCCTTTGTAACTATTTTCGAATTCCATTTTGATTTCTGTTTTATACAACGCCTTTTTTGCTCCTTCACCTACATCATTATCTGTTATATCCACTGTTTGAAGATTTACATTATCCAATTGTATTAGTTGGTATATTCCTCTTTCTTCATGAGAAAGATAATTCTCTTCCTTCCATAATTCCTGTAATGTTCTACTCAAGGTTTGTTCAGGTGTTTTCCCTTTAGTTCTAGTCATCTTTTTGATATAATCCATTTCTTCATCGATAAGGATTTGTCTAGAGAATTCAGGGTCATTATGTCGTTCAACGACCTTTTTTATAGCTTCTTTAGCAGCTTCCCTCCAAGTCAAAGTCTTAGGCATATCTAATCTCGTGAATAATAACTTCTTTCGATCTATATCTTTTGGTTATAACTTACTTACAACATCTTATAAATAACTTTAAACTATCTTTTTATCTCTAACCCATTTAGATCGTTAAGATACTATAAAATTACCGGACGACCTCCATCCCACCGATCCCTACTTCCATGAGGACTCATTCACTCTCTACCTTGAAGATTCTTTACAGTTCCTTGAACACTTCCCACAGAACTCTATCGACATGATCTTTGCCGACCCACCATACTTACTCTCCGACGGAGGATTCAGCTGCCACGCAGGAGAAAGAACATCCGTTGATAAGGGAGATTGGGACGTTCCAGACAGTTTCGATGAAAACGTAGATTTCTATAAGCGTTGGATCTCTCTGTGTAAAAATGTACTGAAACCAGATGGAACCATCTGGATATCTGGAACGCATCACTCGATATACATCTGCGGTTACCTTTTACAACTATTGGACTTCCATATACTTAACGAGATCATCTGGTACAAACCCAACGCTCCTCCAAATCTTTCCTGTAGGTACTTCACCCATTCTCATGAGACCATAATATGGGCAGCTAATTCCCGATCTTCAGATCACACCTTCAACTACGAAGATATGAAGTACAGACCATTTCCCGGAGATAAACTCAAGAAATCTCAGAAACAGATGCGTTCCGTCTGGTATATACCAACAACTCCACAGTCAGAAAAACAGAAGGGAAAACACCCGACACAGAAACCTTTGGCACTGCTAAACAGGATTCTCCTCTCATCAACGAACGAAAACGACCTCGTCCTCGATCCCTTCACAGGATCCTCAACAACAGGTATAGCAGCTCACAAACACGACAGAGGATTCATCGGGATAGATTCCAGCCAAGAATTCTTAGACATCTCGATCAAGAGGTTCAAACATCAAAAGGAAAGGAACACACAGATCAACCTCTACGATT
>JBNJFO010000047.1:0-10116 GCA_051746905.1 Thermoplasmatota archaeon | reverse complement strand
CACTGATTTTCCAAATAAATATCTAGGATTCTACGGTTTCGAAAACCCGGATAAAGTAAAAGATCCAAGGCGATTCATCAAAAAGTATCATCATCCAGAGAAGATAGTTAAAACCCTGATCGATCTTTACAAAGAACTCATCCACCAGAGATGATATATTCGGACTAAGGTTCCCATCCATAAAAGACACATGATTTTTAATGAAGAGGGAATAAGTCATTTGTGCATAGAAAACATCACCTAACAAAAGTTTTATATCTATTCATCACATTTAAAAAGCGAGGATTTAGATGAAAATGAAGCTATATGCAGCTGTAGTTACGTTTTTTCTTTTTTCATTAGTTATCTTCAGCGCACCCGCTAAGTCCGTTCCTGTAGCTACCACACTTCAGGGGTATACGGTGGATTCTTACGACGGATCAGCGCAGACCACTTCAGATGGTAACACATTGATCGGGAACATCACAGCCATACATCCAGGAGATCCAAACGGTGTAGATGTAACAACGATATCGAATAGTTTTGGCGCTTTAGAAAACGATGACCCGGATCATATCGATGGATGGAGCTGGGGTGCTAAAGTAGAATATGGCGATATATACATATCAGTCCCCACGGGGTATGCATCTAGTTATCATAATGCCAGCGATATCGTTGAGGATATTGAGGGTGGTTTGGGAAAAGATACCAACATGGAGATCAGCAGTGTTTTGAATTGGAACGCTTCATTACAAAAACACGATGAAAGTTTCTACTTTATGCAAGATCCATTCATGGGAGATGGTTGGACAGGCGATGACTTTCAGATAGAGAACGGTGACAGCATAGGATTTGAAAAGGAATCGGACAACACTTGGAATATCAACGGTACAGATTCAACAGATAGCATCTCCTTCTCTTTCGATTCGGATTCTGGAAAGTTACATTACATTTCGGTTCCTTACACGTTAAAAGATCATAATGGTGATGGAAATCTAACTGCCAGGGACCTGCATATAAGCATGGACTCTACAACCCCATTAGATGGATCACATATCAGCGAGATCAGAAATTTCAGTGGAGAAAGGTGGAGTTATAGTGAACGATATCACGAAGGCTTGAGCGGCTGGATAGGTGATTTTTCTATAGCCCCTGGAGATGGAATTTCTGTGATGGTCGAGAAAAATTTTACATGGACTCCAGAGCTTATCACTGAGCCGGTACCAACGGGCTCAAGTCAAGGAGTGGACGGACTTTGGATCGAGAAAAACAAAACCACCGGTAACTTCACATTACATTGGAATGATATCGGTTCTTCCGGAGGATACAACGTATATCATTCAACAGATCGCTTAGCTCCTTGGCCCTGGTCCACACTAGACACAGGTGTCAGCGGTACTTCCTTCACCCACCCAGGTGTCTTGAGTGACGGGAACAGCGATTATTACATAGTCCGGGGAACTGACGGGGTGAATGAAACAGCTAATTCTTCCATGGCGTTCTGTGTTGAGAAAGACTTTACTTATTATGGAGGCGTTTATTCAGGTGATGATAGATGGAGGGAAGCACCAGATGATTCTTCAGATCTAGGAGATGAAGTTTATTTCATCGGAGAGCAGGTTGTATCCGGTTATCAGGATGTTGGTTATGTATGGTGCACGAATCAAACTATTTCAGCTGAAACGAACCTTCCCGACTCTAAAGAGCGAAACACCGCCAGGTGGGAGGAGATACCAGCACCCGACTCTTGCACAATAGGGTCGGATTGGATAAACCTAACAATAGAGCATCCGACCTATACTACACCTCTGGGAAATGGTGGTGGCACTTATGACAACTTACACAGCTATGCTGTATTCATAAGAGGGGGAAATTATTCGAGTTTTACTTATATCGGGAACTCGAAATTACTGGGAAATCACGAAACTGACCCGGGCAGCTATGATGCACCGATAGATCCTTTCGACTGGGACAATCATTCCGCTGATATCATCGACCCAGAAACGATAACTACCGGTGAGGATTATTTCAATACATCAGATCACATCAGTATTGGTGACCCAGCAGAATATGAATACATGGTGAGGATGAATCTTGATGTAAATGCAAGTGGTGGATATAGAGGTGGTTTAGGTGTTGAGGTCTATACGTCATATGGATTTAGTGAAATAGTCCAAATAGCAACAATACCAATAGATGAGTATCCTTCCCAGATCTATCCTGTGATTATCACCTTGGGGATGATGATGGCTATCTTTTATCACCGACGTAAAAAACGTTGATATGCTGATATCTCATCCACCAGAGATGATATCCACGATCTTCTTACCGGCATGACCATCCCCATAAGGGCATTCACCTGGAACCCAATCATTTTTGTCGAAATCATTCAAGGCATCCAATATCTTATCCGGATCGGTGCCGACTATCTCGGCGTAACCCTCATCTACAGCTTCTGGCCTCTCGGTAGATTCCCGGAGTACGAAGACTTTTTTCTTGATGTTGGGTGCGGTAGCCTCTTCTTGAATACCACCTGAATCGGTCATTATGTATTCACATTTTTTCATAAGGAGCAGGAATTCCAGATAACCCTGCGGTTTTATGAGATGCATACCATCGATATCATCCATTCTATCGTACAGACCGAACTGTTTGAACATCTTCTCTGCCCTGGGGTGGATCGGATAGATCATGTCGATATCGATGTTCTCGAAAACTTCTATGAAATTACGTACCACTTTCTCATCATCGACGTTCTCGGCTCTGTGGGCGGTCACTAGAACATAATCCTCGGGCAGTTCGATATCAAGCTCTGCTTTCCTCTCAGCGATCTTCATATTCTGTAGACAGGCGTCTATCACCGTGTTGCCCGTGACGAATATATCGCCCCAAACTTTCTCACCCTTCAATATATCTGCACTCTTCTCGGTCGGAGCGAACAACAGCTTGGAAGCGTGGTCGGCTAACCTGCGGTTGTACTCCTCCGGCATCCTGTAATCGTAGCTCCGGAGACCAGCTTCCACGTGCCCCACGGTGATACCCATCTTGACCGCTGCCAAGGCTCCAGCTAGAACTGTGTTCGTATCACCCTGAACAAGGACGACGTCCGGTTCTGTCTTTTCAAAAACATCTTCCAGTTTGATCAATGCATCTCCAGTTTGCTTCCCCTGGCTGCCTGAACCCACGCCTAGATATTCGTCCGGCGTATCCAGCTCCAATTCTTTGAAAAATATGTCTGAAACTTCATGATCGTAGTGCTGACCTGTGTGGATAATGTTGTGTTCTATCCCTCTCATATCCAGGGCCCGGATTATCGGACTCATCTTGATTATCTCAGGTCTGGTACCTAATACGACTCCTACTTCCATGGAAGTATTATAAGTGGGCAGATAATAAACTTTATCGACATATAAAAACCATTCAAATGAAAAATGTTATTACTTTAAACTTACTAAGAGCAAATCCGCGAGAAGAACAGAAGGAGATATAATATGAGCAAACCCGTAATAGTTTCAGCAGTCAGAACGGCGCAAGGGAGATTCGGAGGAAGTCTGAGTAGATTGAGTGCTGTAGATCTTGGAAAAAACGCTATCAAAGGAGTTTTTGAAGATTTGGGGTACAAACCAGGAGTATCTAAAAAGATTAAATCTTACGCTCCGGACAGAATAGGACTTGATGGGAAAACGGATATAGAGAAGAGATTCGATGATTGGGATGAAAATATAGAATCTCTCAACATAGATGAAGTCATAATGGGCAACGTTTTACAGGGGGGCCAAGGTCAGAATCCTGCTAGACAGGCATCTGTTCGTTCAGGCGTACCTCTTCAAGTACCGGCATACACGGTCAACAAAGTGTGCGCTTCAGGGATGAAGTCGATCTCTTTAGCTGCAGATAAGATATCTCTTGGAAAAGCCGATGCTGTAGTAGCTGGCGGGATGGAGAGTATGAGTTCTGCACCTTTCATTTTACCAAAAGCTAGGTGGGGTTACCGCATGGCTGTTGACTCAAAGGCCGACATGAAAGACATGATGGTCTACGACGGTCTCTACGAGATATTCTACGATTACCATATGGGAATGACCGCTGAGAACCTTGCTGAAGAATATGACATATCACGAGAAGAACAGGATAGATTGAGTGTAGAGAGTCAGAACCGGGCTTTAAGGGCCATAAAGAAGGGATACTTCGACGATGAGATAATACCCGTAGAAGCAAAAGGGAACACCGTAGATACGGATGAATGCCCTCGAGAAACGGATATGGACAAGATGGCTAAACTACCACCGGTTTTCAAGAAGGACGGAACCGTAACAGCGGGAAACGCTTCGGGTATATCCGACGGCGCAGCGGCCCTTTTGATCACTTCTGAAGATTACGCCCAGGAACATGGACTGAACATCATGGCCTCCGTAGAAGGGTACACCTCTGCAGGTATAGATCCTCAGTACATGGGTCTCGGTCCTGTACCGGCAACGAGAAAACTACTGGACGAAACTGGTTACGACAAAAACGACATAGACGTTATCGAGGAGAACGAAGCCTTCGCTTCTCAGGTACTCGCCTGCATGGACGAACTAGGTACTCCCAAATACGGTTTCGATATGACGGAGCCCGGCGGAGAGAAAGTCAACCCTAACGGTTCTGGAATTTCTCTTGGCCACCCTATAGGCTGTACGGGAGCACGTATAATCGTATCACTCGTTCACGAGATGAAAAGGACAGGCGACGAAATAGGTCTGGCCACGCTCTGTATAGGCGGAGGTATGGGTATGGCGACTTTGATAAAAAACATATAAAAACAAGAACATATTCCTAAAAGTGATAATATGGATATCGAAAAGATAGGAGTTCTCGGTGCCGGAACCATGGGCCACGGTATAACCCAGATATCGGCTCAGAACGGTTATGAGGTTGTGATGAGGGATGTTGAACAGGAACTTGTGGATAAGGGGGTGGAATCCATAGAAAGGTTCCTATCCAAGAGCGTGAAAAAAGATAAGATGACAGAGGATGAGAAAGAAGAAACACTCTCAAGGATTAGTGGGACCGTCGATATCGAGGACTTGAAAGATTGCGATATCGTTATCGAAGCGATAATCGAAGATGCAGGTATAAAGAAAAAGGTATTCATCGACCTTAACGAAATATGTGATGAAGACACCATATTCGCATCCAACACTTCCACCATACCTATCACGGACATGGCTGGATCCGTCGATAAACCCGGGAGATTCATCGGCATGCATTTCTTCAATCCCGTACCTTTCATGAAGTTGGTAGAAGTCATCAGCGGGTTGAAAACGGATGAAGAAACAGTTGAAACTGTAACCACTCTAGCTCAAGACCTTGGAAAAGAACCTGTCAAGATAGAGGATTCACCGGGATTCGCAGCTAACAGGATACTGATACCGATGATTAACGAAGCTATCTTCGCTTTGCATGAAGGTGTTGCTTCAAAAGAAGACCTAGACAAAGTTATGAAATTGGGCGCGAATCACCCAATGGGCCCATTAGCATTAGCGGATATGATCGGATTGGATACCGTACTACATATCATGGAAGTACTCTACGAAGACTTCAACGACCCAAAGTACAGACCCTGCCCATTGCTGAAAAAACTCGTAAGAGCAGGTGACCTAGGAAGAAAATCCGGAAAAGGATTCTACGAATATTGATAATGAGGAAGTGGTTTTATGATAGAATTAGAGATCGACGGTTTCATCGCCGTCATGAAGTTGAACAACCCTCCGGTGAACGCCATCTGTTCTGATCTTTTAGATGAATTGGACAAAAAACTAGATGAACTCGAAAAGAGCGAAGCTAGATGTCTGATACTTACCGGTGAGGGAAAACACTTCGCCGCAGGTGCGGACATAAAAGAGATGAAGGATATGTCCCCTACCGAAGCAGAAAAATTCTCTAAGAAAGGACAGGGTGTATTCCAACGGATAAAAGAACAGCCCGTACCTTCAGTAGCCGCGGTATCAGGGTTCGCTTTAGGCGGCGGTTTAGAGCTGGCGATGAGCTGTGATTTCATAATATGTTCAGAGGATGCTACTTTCGGGCAGCCCGAGGTGACCTTGGGCGTGATACCCGGTTTCGGCGGAACTCAAAGGTTGGAGAATTTCGTCGGAAAACCCTTTGCAAAAGAGCTCATATTCACGGGTAGGAACGTAGATTCTCAAGAAGCCTCGGACAGAGGGTTGACCAATAGGGTAGTAGAAGAAGATGTTCTAGAAGCAGCCATAGATATCGCTGAAAAGATATCGTCTAACGGACCTCTTGCAGTTCGCTACGCCAAGCAAGCCATCGATAGAAGTCCGGAAAAGGATTTCGAAGCAGAATCTGACGAGTTCAGTAGATGCTTTGAAACACATGATCAAAAAGAAGGTATGGAAGCATTCACAGAAAAGAGAAGAGCTGATTTTCAAGGAAAGTGAAATTAAGAAAGGATTAAAGGGTTTTACCAAGACTCTACCAGGGCCTTCTTCTTTTCCTTCTCATGTTCATGAAATAGAATAATCCTATTATCACAACTATCACTGCGATAGCAACAGCCCATCCGTATTGGGCCATGAAGCCTTTACCTTCGATATAGAAATCCTTCTCAAGCACCAATTCGTTTTTATCGAACTGATCTGTATCGCCTTTGTAATTGTAATCGACCCATATCTGTAGGGTATGTTTTCCGTCATCGAGCCCTTCTTTAGACCAGTTTATCTTCAGTTTCTGACTTTCTGAAGGCCCCAATACATCTACATCATGAACCCTTTTAAGTGTGCCATCGACGTAAACACCGATTTGTATATTCTTCAATTCGATGTCATTAGGATTATCTAATTTTACGCTCACAGTTGATGGTTCTACGGCCTTTATCTTCAGAGACGTACTAGCTTGGCGGGTCGAGTTACCATCAGAACAGAAGCCGTTCAATTTTAATTTGATATTTCCTTCTTTTACAGCTGTGAATTTGACTGTGAACACGTTCGAATCCTCAGAATCGTTATCCCTTGGTACTACCCTTGCTTTTTCTACAGAATCTTCATCGAGACTGGCTTTCAAAGACCAGTTCTTACTTCTATCTGAAAAAGCACCTATGATCCTCACTTGATAGCTCTCTGTTTGATTAACGAACACCTCTGTAGGTCCATCGACGGTTATATCTACTCCGCTGGAAGAGAGTGCGCCATCTACATCGATTATCGTAACGGACAACGATGATAAGATGATAGTGAAAAATACTAACATATGTATGATGCGTGAGTATCTCTGTTTCGATGCCATTCTATATCCACCTCTTCTTTCTGAGTATGTAAACGGCTGCTATGATGGCCAAGAACACCAATGAGCCCCAATGCCAAGTCTTGAGATTGAACTCTTCCTTCTCTAAAGATATCTTGTCACCTGCGACATCTACGCTGTCACCTTCTGCTTTTACGGAGGGCACTTCGATATCGAAGCTGGTTTCATAGGTGATACTTTGATCGCCCTGGGATGTACCTATAAGGTTGATCTTCGCGTTCCTGTTAGGATCGGAGGTCATGGCTTTTAACTCGATCACTACCTCTTCTGATTTCCCCTCGCTGATCAACTCAGTTGAGTTCTTCAAATCCACTTCCCATCCTTTCAACTTCAGTGATTCCTGGTTTTTAATATTCAAAGTGAAGGTATCATCACCATTGCCTGTATTCGTAACTTTAACAGTATATTTCAGGTATCCGCTTTCAAAGGATTTTTTCGTGACTTCCTCATCGATCTCTAGGCCATACCGCTGTTTAACGTCTATGGGTAACTCTTTATCCTTTTCCTGCGAGTCTCCATACTTAACGGTGAATGATATCGGAGGGTGGTCCACGGAAGCTTCTTCACTTACATGAACAACTGCTTTGATGGTTTTACTTCGACCGGCTTTCAGCTTGAAGCTAGCGGGTTCTAAATCTATGTCCCATACCGACTTCTTCGCATCCAATTTGAATTCATCTTCTGTGTTGCCGGTATTGGTTATCGATATACTGTATGTCAAGTTGTCTCCGGGATCTGCTTTCCTTGTTTTCACACTGCTTATACTTACCCCGTATTCCTTTACTTTTTCTAGCTCAAGGTCTAAAACCCGGTTGTAAGATAATTCTACTTCCTTGTTTTTCTGGTACTCTATCTGGTCATCTCCTTCTGTTTTCTTCCAAGATGATTTGACAGAATAACTGCCCTTGGGTAATATTGCTTCATAGGATCCATCAGAATCCGTTTCGAAGGATTTGCTTCCAACTCCAACGTCAGTCCTGCTGAATTCTACTTCGGTCTCTTTGCCATCTCCGTCAACAGTAACTCTTCCACTGATCTTTACAGCAGGAGATAGTGAGATGTTCAAAGTATCATCCTCACGGGGCATGAAAAAGTCGTGAACTTCTGCGTAGAGACCTTCTGAACCTTCATAATATGAGTATATAGTATAGTAAGAGCCTGTTCCACCGAGCAGTTCAGTTTCAAATCTACCGTTACTATCTGTCCTGACGGTTTTCGATAGAGAGCCAGGCCCCGTAGATATGAAGTTGACCTCGGTCTCACGAGCACCAGAATCACCTATCAAAACACGTCCTGACAATGTATTATTGACGAGTTCACTTTCTAATTGGATGACCGGTGAAGTGCTACCATTTATGGAGAACAATCTCGAATAATAGTAGTTCACCGTCTTAGGGACACCTATGTTCGGGACCGAATCCTGTATCGTATGGTCGACCGATACTCGGTATTCTCCAGGATTTAGATTGAACTGCACTTCTCCGTTCGGATCTGTTGTCTTATTGAACGTGAACCCTGAATCGCGGTTGTTCACCACTACGGGTACATTCTCTTTGGGCAATCCGTCATAAGTCACACTAGGTGTGAATTCGCTCGACCTCTCGAGAGTTATATTCAACTCGGTTGGCTCTTCGATATCCCGCTTGATTTGGTTGGATTCTGTGATCTTTTCGTTAACTGCTCTTATAGAGTAAACATCTGGTGTAAGATAGGTTTCGAATGAACCCTCTGTTGATACATTATCGAGGAAAGTCTCTTTCTGGAAAAATAGCGTACCAGAAGTAAGATTTCCTGATTCCGCGTAGAGATCACCTGAAAATCTCACTTTATAATCGACATCTATGTCCAAATTGATCTCTTCTTCACCTATACCTACCATCAAATCTTCATCGAACTCGTATTTTACTTTCCCATCTTCTTCTATATGGTCTATAACTATATTGTAATCACCTGGTTGGAGTTCAGTTGTAAAGCTTGTGCCTTCTACTACGATATCTTTCCCGATCGCAGATTGACCGAGTGATACGAATTCAAGAGGAATTTCATCCAATTCTTGAGCTTCGGTATTGTAATCTATATCCCCTTTCAAGGTGACATTATCTGCTTCCAAGCTCACATCCTGATTGTAATTGCCCAATTCGGGGGAATATTCTATTGTGCTGGTTTTGAAACCTTCTCTAGTAAATGTGATATCGATGTTTTCTTTTGGTACGATGCTGCTGAATCTACCATCGTAAGATGTACTGAATGAAGTCGATTTAGTTTCATATACCATATCGTATCCCGATTGTATTCCTTCTCCCGGATCGTATTTTCCGTTCCTGTTGAGATCCCTATAAACTGTACCTGAAACGAACGAACCCTTCTCTGTATCATATTCATTGTAAACGCTAGATTCTACAGATACATCTTCCCAAACGTATAGAGGAGTTACGCCTTCTATTTTCCATCCATAAAGGGAATAGTCGTCCGGTGGGAGAGATAGAGAAAAATTACCCTCCGAGTTAGTTCTAACAACTGCTTCTTTATCGTCATTGTTCGTGAATAATAGTCTGATATCTTCTTCTGGTGCACTATCCGAAAATATCCTCCCGCTCACTTTATAACTCGGTTCAAATGTTGCTCGATATGGATCGTCAAAAGGAACAATAAGAGAACCTACGTGAACATATTTTTCGCCGTCCCTTTGATAGACTCCGTTCACTATGAATTTACCTAGAGGAAGTTTGATACTAAATTCTCCATCTTCATCAGTGCGGATAACTCGGGAGTAGTTAACCCCGCTCCCTCCTTCGAAAGTCAGCCTTTGGTAAGGTAGCTTTTTAGAGGAAT
>JBNJFO010000046.1:0-10187 GCA_051746905.1 Thermoplasmatota archaeon | reverse complement strand
TTCTTCGTTTTCTTCATATCTCTTACTTTATTTTACTGGATGGTCTTTGCACCCCCATTCAGAGATGATAGATTGCTGAACGCTTTAGGGACCCCATCTTACTCCATACTTGCAGCCCCCTTCGTCTTCATCGCCTTGACATTTTTATTAAAAAAGGTAAGGAACAGATCTGATTTTAGATTATCAATACAATTCGAAAAGGAAAACGCTAGGTCTGTTTTATTGTTATCTTTGCCACCTGTTGCCGTAGGGGTAGCCCTACTACTATATTCTTCTTTCTTCAACGTTCCCGGTACCGATATAACCCTGGGTATATCATCACTCCTTTATATCCCCCTGATCACTTTTGCAGTTTTCATAGTGCCGTCAAGAGTTCCTATCCGCATCTATAGAGACGGACTACAAGTATGGGGGTGGTTGTTGTTCACTTCATTGTCTTTTGCTGCCGGTGTGATAACTGGGAGCAGTTCTCTGCTTCCCATGAGACAGGTCGTTTTCATGATGCTGCCCGTTTCTATCCTGCTGGGTATAGGTATCACAGAGTCATTCACGTTACTCAATCCTACGGGTGATAGAAAAAAGACGATAACCATCCTATCTATATTGATCCTTCTGTTAGCCTGGAACTTACCTTTTATCTATCCCTCTCAAGAGATGATGGACGGCTATCACGAAGGATCTGACACAGCAGATATCGAAACTGGGTACTGGTTGAAAGGAACCGATAAAAAGGTAGCTACAGACCATAGACTTTCAGCTACTGTTTTCTCCCTCAGCAATAAAAATTTGACGTGGACGGAAGGACACGATATCTATTTTTCCGCCGATCTGGATGAAGCGTATGCGGAAGCAGAAGACATGAATGTTACTTATATCATGTGGGATTCAGTCATGGAAGGAGGTGTGATGACAATAGCTCAGGAAACTGCGCCTCATATCGATGACGAACTGATAAATGGATATGGTAGATCAAGTGTTTTAGTTTATGATAATGGTGACAATGTAGTTTTTTATCTTTAAAAAACATCCTAGTTAGGTATCTTGATCATCGTAATTGCAGATCGACTTCAAAGGGCATCCGTCACACTCTGGATCTTTTTTACAGTGTTTCTTACCTAACTCAACGAAAAGGGCATGAAAATCTTGATACAATCGAACATCTCGGGGTAATTCTTTTTCAAAGAGTGTTTTCAATTCATCATGATCTCCTGAAACACCATCAATTCTTCTGAGGATCCTTTTGGTGTAAGCATCGATGACGAAGGAAGGTTCTTCTGCAGCGTAAAGCACTATACTATCGGCCGTCTCGGGACCTATCCCCTTGATATCTAATAATGTGCTTCTAAGATCATCTTGTCCTAAGAACCGCTTTACACCCCCTTTCTCAAGCACTTGACTTGATAATCTTTTCAACCTTTTACTTTTTTGACGATAGAACCCTGTTGGTCTGATCGCTTCTTCGATGATTTTATCTTCTGTATCTACGATGGATCTCGGATTTAATAGCCCCTCTCTTTTCAGATTCTGGATAGCGGTTTCTACATTCTTCCAATTAACATTCTGAGTCAATATAGCTCCTACCATCATCTCAAAATCTGTTTCTCCCGGCCACCAGTTTTGGTGACCATAGGTTTCATACAGTATCTCGTACAGATGAACAAGAGTGGTCATCAAAATTCTAAAAAAATACAAGATATAAACTTTTACTGCCGAGACTAAAAAAGAAAAGTAATGATATAGGAGGAGAATTGGGTTCGGCCCTCCTCAACCGATCGAAGTGTTCCCACCGCCGAATACCGACGGAACATCTCCTCCTATATTTATCGTGTTTGGTAAAATGATATACCGCCATTTTTAGTAAGATATCCTGACAAAATCATGGATAGCATAACGAATAAACAGGGCCCGACCTTACAGTCAATAACCATGGCTTTTGACCTCCTCAACTCTCAACATAATACAATTCCAAATAGACTTATATAATATTTTTTAATGTATGATCATATTGATATTTGTATCTCCATTTTCATCGGGGTCTCCCCGTAATGCTTATACTTTGTGTATATGTGATCATATCGTATGAAGAGTACTGGGACAGCAGATCTACCCTTACATGGAGGAAAAGCGCCGCGATGGCTGTTCGACAGGATGGTCAGGTTGAGCGGTTCTATAACTGAAGTGGTAGTCGAGGAATTTGGTGTGGATGAGTTTCTGAGAAGGATCACTGATCCTTACTGGTTCCAAGCTCTATCTTGTACTATCGGTTTCGACTGGCATTCCAGCGGAACAACGACTACAACCTGTGGTGCTTTAAAAGTCGCACTAGACCCAGAAGAACACGGTATAGCTGTGGCAGGAGGTAAAGGCAAAGCCAGCAGGAAAACACCAGATGAGATAATAGCATTGAACGATATCTTCGACCTGAAAGACAATTTATTAGAAGAACTAGCTTATTCATCTAAAATATCTGCAAAGGTCGACAATTCCTGCGTCCAGGATGATTACCAACTGTACCACCATTCTTTCTTTGTCTCTGAAAAGGGCGATTGGGGCGTCGTTCAGCAGGGTATGAAAGGTGAAGAAGGATACGCAAGGAGATACCACTGGCTTTCTGAAAAATTAGATGATTATATCGTCGAACCACACGAAGCTCTTTGCTGCGACAGGAAGGAAAATGAGGTTTTAAATATGACCTCAGAAGCAAGCGAGGAAAGCAGAGAGGTCAGTGTTGACCTGATAAACGACAATCCAGACCATCTACGAAGATATCTTGACAGGGATGGACAAACTTCTTTGTCCGATTTTGATAAGAAAAATCTAGAGATGCCTTCTCGACATCCAGTTATAGATATGGATATCAGCAAGAGCGGTTGGGCTGTATTAAAAAAGGCTTACGAATTACAGCCTTCTGATTATGAAGAGTTGGTATCTCTGCAGGGCATGGGTCCTAAAAAGATAAGGGCACTTGCACTCGTATCTGATCTGATCTACGGAGCAAGATCCAGCTGGGAGGATCCAGTGAAATACAGTTTCGCGCATGGAGGGAAAGATGGGACTCCTTTTCCGGTCGATAGAGAGGTATACGACGGCACGATCGATACATTGGAAGAGACGGTAAAGAAGGCTGAAATAGATGATAAAGATAAGGGTTTTGCATTGAAAAGATTAAAAGATTATATAAACTATGAAAGCGATTAAAGTACAGTGTATCCATAACGCAAAAACTATTAAATTCGCTTCAGCTCAAAATCTAGTATAAAACCGTAATATTTATAACAAAGCCATAGGATGAATTGTAATATAATGAAAACGGTGGTTGTTTGGAAGAAGAAAAACTAAAGGGCTCGTCTCGGGAACTAACCCAAAAGATCGAAGAACTTCAGAGGAAACACGAGGAGCTATTAGCTCAAACTGAGATGGAAACCGACACCAGTTATATACGAAGCGAACTAAAGAGGTTGAAAAGAGAGACCAGGGAGATAAAAAAGGAATTAGCCCGCTTGAAGAAACCACCGTTGATAGTTGGTATAATAAAAGAGATGCTTCCAGATGGAAAAGCGATAATAGAGAGCTCAACAGGTCCAGATTTTATCGTCAGTGTAGCAGATTATATCACCAAAAAGGAATCGAGACCAGGTACTAGAGTTGCCTTGAATAAACAGACCCTATCTATCGTTAAAACACTTCCTCCATCCGTTGATCCATCTATCATGGGTGCTGAGATATTGGATAAACCTGAAGTCACTTATGAGGACATCGGTGGTTTGAAAGAACAGATCGTAGAAGTGAGAGAAACCATCGAAGACCCCTTACTTGATCCATACAAATACAAAAATATGGGGATAGACCCGCCAAAAGGCGTCCTTCTGGTAGGACCGCCCGGCACGGGTAAAACGATGATCGCCAAGGCAGCGGCCAGCAGGACCAACGCTACATTCATCAAATTGGTCGGTTCTGAGTTAGTTCAAAAATATATCGGTGAAGGTGCTAGGAAGGTCAGAGAATTGTTCGATATGGCTAAAGAAAAATCACCAACGATAATATTCATCGATGAACTGGATTCAGTAGCAACCAAGAGATTGGAATCCGCAACTTCAGGAGATAGAGAAGTTCAGAGAACGATGATGCAGCTACTATCTGAGATGGACGGTTTTGAACCTACGACGGACATCAAAGTGATGGCGGCTACGAACAGGCCAGAACTACTTGATAAAGCACTTTTAAGACCCGGAAGATTCGATAGGATAATCGATATACCACTGCCGGATCCAGACGCAAGGAAAAAGATATTCGAGATACACGTTAGAAGCATGAATATCGATGACGGTGTCGACTACGATGTTTTGGCCAAAAAAACAGAAAAAGCCAGCGGCGCCGACATCAAAGCTATCTGTACAGAAGCGGGTATGTTTTCTTTAAGAAATGAGAAAGAGAAAGCCGACATGGAAGATTTCCAGAACGCAATCGATAAAGTATTGTCCGATTCACCTGAAAAAGAGATCAAAAAGCAAGTAATGTTCGCTTGAATAAGGTTGTTATCTGTCACTCATTATCGTTATCAAATTCATCATCTTCATCTACTTCTAAGATGAAAGGACCAACGTATTCACATTCTTCACAGTGATATTTATAACCTGTAACAAACCCAGCTTCAGGTACTATATCGGTGCTGCCACATTTGGGGCACATCAATATCTTCTTTCCCATGGTTTCACTTTTGATTAGAGATTTGATTAGATATGTACCCCGGCGGTAACAGTTAGGTTCATCGTTAGGCACTGCCATCTTCCCTACCTGACTCTTGCCGGGGCTTTGTGCAGTCTTGGGGTTGGACCCTGATCACCATCGGGCGTCTCACCCTATTCACAGGGGGACCCGTCAAGACCTGTGCTCGACCTTGCATCACAGGTCATAGCCCTGGGAAGCTCTCTGTGACCTTGTTAGCCGAGCAATAAAAGATAGATGCTTATTACTATTTCAAACCATCGGATAATATATTACATAATCTTGTAGATTCAGTAAACAAATTTTTATATTATCCTCCCAATTCTCTTCCGCTGTAAGAGGTAAACTATGGAATTTGATTTGATGGATAATCTTAGAAAAGATATCACTCAGACCATAATCGGTCTTGTCTTATTTGGAATGATGATATCTTTATCATTTTTCTACACGGATGATCCACATATCTATTATGGATTAGCTCTACTTTTCTTGGCCGTTTATATGTGGATACTAACACCTATCTCATATATTTTCACAACTTTTATGCTCATATCTTTTTCAGTTTTGTTGGGGATATTTCAACCCGAAAATGCCTTCGGTGGATTCGCATCATCTACCATATTTTTCCTGATGGGAGCATTTATCTTAGCTCTCACTGTCCAAAAACATAATCTCCATAAACGTATAGCCCTTGAGTTTTTGAAGAGATTTGGAGATTCGCCGAAAAGTTTCATCCTTGGGATAACCTTGGTAGGCTCGCTTCTTTCTATGATGATGCCTGCTCATGGGGTTGCAGCATTGTTCATTCCGATACTTTTAGGCATATTCACCGCTTATAAAAAAGATATATTCGACACGGATTTTGTTAAGGCAAGCCTTCTTGCTCTATCTTACGGAACCAGTGTGGGCAGCATGGGAACTTTGTTGGGTGGTGCTAGGAACCCCCTAGCTATCGGTATTTACTATCAAGAGACCGGTAAACAGATCTCCTTTTTAGGTTGGTTCATAGCTGCTATCCCTCTAGTGATATTCATGACCGCCATGGTGTATCTGGTTTTAACAAAGATCTTTGATATAGAAAAAATAGACATGGAAAGCATACAGATCCAGATAAAAGATGAAGTAGAAGAATTAGGAGGGGTTTCTAAAGGTGAAAAGAAGGCGATGTTTTTTGTGGTATTAGCATTTTTATCATGGGCTATATGGGGTCAGATCTATGGTATGGGTGTTATCGCCATCCTGATAACGGTGATCATCGCCATGACCAAGACGGTCAGCTGGGATGATATCGCAAAAAGACTACCCTGGGGTATGATATTCCTGTACGGTGGTGCTATATCTTTAGCTCTTATCTTGAGTGAAGCCGGCACCTTACTATTCGTGACTAACCGTTTATTAACATTTGTAGGGGATAATCCATTTTTAGTTTTAGCTCTTTTTGCCATTATAGCCGTCTTTCTATCTAATGTGATGAGCAACGCAGCTACTACTGCTGTGATCCTCCCTATTGGGATATCTGTGATGGTAGTGATCGGCTTTTCCGCCTTGATTCCTGTTTATACTATCGCTTTAGCGAGTGCATTCGCATTTATGTTACCTGTAGGTACCCCCTCAGCGGCATTGGTCTATACCACTGGACACCTTGATATGAAAGATTTTATCAAAGCAGGTTTCATATTGAATATAATCGGTATATTGTCATTTTTGACTATCGGTTTAGGATGGTGGAGATTGATCGGTTTATGGTAGATGTCTTGAATGAAGAAAACTCATTACGAAAAAATAGGAAATGTAGGCTCATAGGTGGAAAAAATGTCCAACAAAGGCAACCAAGAGTATGATAAAGGAGATATCGATACCCTTCTTATCGCGAGTTATCGGGAAAGATACACGAAGGAGTCGCTTGAGAAGATAAGAAATATAATAATGAAGGAGAAACCAGAGAAAATAATAATACTCAAGATAATAGAAGAAGAAACAACACCAGAGGTAGTGGATGCCACTGTAGGAATAGAAGAAAGGCAGGATTTTTTAGATTCGGTCTTGGAAAAGAAAAAGATGCAGGCCGACGAGTACGCATCAGATATAATCGAAATCACTGAAGATACGGGTGTAATGGTAGAGGTCCATCTGAGAAAAGGTGATGAAATATCTGAAGAGATAATACAAGAGTTCGATAAGATGGATGTTGACCATGTTATCCTTCATGGTGCGGATAGAGGCCCTGTGGAAAAAGTCTTGAAAGGTAGTACTAGTAGTGACGTAAGAGAAAAATTGGGCAACAAGAAGATAACCCAGCTTTAGAGAAAGATAGAACGATAAAAATTAGATCGATCACATATCTTTACTTATCATCTGTATATCATATAAGGATAATCTTTATGTAATCCACACCCAGAAAACTTACGTAAATTTATTATAGCAGAATTTTCCATAACCAACTTAATACATTCCTCAATTGCATCGGAGGATGCAGATGCCCAAAAACGGCAGTTACAAAAAAGAGAAAGTGATGCTCATAGCGAGCTATAGGGAAGAATACAATAAGGAAGCCCTTAGTAAAATAAAACATCTTATTTTAAAAGAACATCCTGATAGGATAATCATATCGAAGATAATAGAGGATGAAGAAACACCCGAGGTCGTAAAGGCAACAGTCGGTATTGAGGAGGAAAACGACTTTTTAGATTCTGTTTTAGAAGAGAAGAAACATCAAATCGATGAGTATTCCGTTAACCTTATAAAGATGGCCGAGGCAACGGGAACACCTACCGAAGTAAGGTTAAGGAAAGGGGAAGAGATATCAGACGAGATAGTCAGCGATTGTGAAAATATGAACGTGGATATCGTAGTGATGCACGGTAAGAAGAAGGGCATGTTAAGAACTGTCTTCGAAGGATCCACAAAAGAAAAAGTTGAAAAAGAGATCCCTCAAAAGAACGTTATCCCTGTTGATTAGTCTTAAATTCCCCCCATAAAAAAATTTTCAGCCCAAAAGGTTTTATCAGAGTTTGATAAGTGGAGCATAGACATGTCGATAGTCCGTTTAGGTAAGCTGCATTTACACTGGTGTGATGATTGTAATCTGCCCTTGGTAGAGAAGGGAGGATGTTCCAGATGTGGGTCAGAAGGAAGAAAGGTAAATATCACACCCCCAGGTGATGTACGGCCAGCTTTCGGTAGTGACATATCCCTGATCAGAGATACTATAGATAGGCAGTGGGGTGACGGTTACTCGGAGAAATTGTTTTCAGATGATAAGATCATACTTCTTAACAAATCTCCCGCTCTCGATAGGATGGATGAGGTCATCATAGATGGGAGAGTGATAGGGAACCTTAGGTACAACTTACGAAAGAAAGCAAAAGGAAAATCCCCTTATGAATTTATCTTACGGCCCTGGAAAAGTATGCCCGAACCTAAGAAAGGCTTCGTTGTTATCGACCAGGGTGCGGTAAAACCGATATCAAAGGGTGGGAGTGTTCTAGTCCCGGGTATAATAGATATAGATGAGGAGATCGAAAACAGAGATGAAGTGATGATCCTCGCCCCTAACAAAGAGGTTATAGCCTCTGGAAGGGCGCAGATGTCAGCAGAGGATATGCTTGAAAGAGATAGAGGCAAAGGTGTAAAAAATCGCTGGCGCTCTTCTGATGAAGAAAAAAAGCATGATGGGCAAACATGGGATGAAGTTCTAGAAGCTAACGATGAGATCTTAAACAAGAGGATCGAAGAAGCTGTGAGTTTTATAAAGGAAGCTGTGCAGACAGCCGATCTCGAACCCGCTGTATCTTACAGCGGAGGTAAAGATTCACTAGCCACCCTTCTTTTGGTACTGGATGCAGGTATAGAACCCGACCTCATATTCATAGACACAGGCATCGAACTACCAGAAACTATAGAGAATGTTGAAAAGATATCAAATAAATACGGATTAGAACTGAAAACCAAAAAGGTGAAAGGTGGCTACTGGGACAATGTCGACTATTTCGGACCATCAGCTAGAGATTATCGCTGGTGCTGTAAAACATGTAAACTGGGCCCCACAGCTCGATTGATAGATGAAAATTATCCCGATGGAGTTCTATCTTTCATAGGCCAAAGAAGATACGAATCTCAGCAGAGGATGGACAAAGGGAATATTTGGCAGAACCCGTGGGTACCGAACCAAAAAGGAGCATCACCGATCCAAGAATGGACGGCTCTTCACGTATGGATGTATATTTTCAAAAAAGATGCGGATTATAACCCTCTTTACGAAAAAGGATTCGAAAGGATCGGTTGCTGGGTCTGCCCGGCTTCAGACCTATCCGAGTTAGAATACATCAAAGAGAATCTTGATATATATTCAAAATTTGAAAAGGTACTAGAGGAATATAGGAAAAAGAACGATCTTAGTGAACTCTGGGTAGAACTCGGGCTGTGGAGATGGATAGAAGTACCCGTAGATATCAAGAAGATATTATCGGACATCGATGAAGATGACAAAGAAAGATATGAACATCTTTCAGAAGATGAGGTAAGATCATCTCTAAAAGAGAGATCCATAGATGACATGTTAGATGATGAACGAACATCGAATCTCCTCCAGATCTATGAGGACAGATCTTATGATTGGACACAAAAGGATCGTTCCCGGATCACGGGGATGTATAAGAGATCTCAATATTGCGTCGAGTGCGGTATATGCGTATCTAAATGTAAAAAGGATGCATTGAGTTTTGACAGCGGAATCAAACTTGATCCAGAACTTTGCACTGGGTGTTTAGAATGTTTAGAAAAATGTCCTGTAGTTACGTATGAAGAAAGAATATAGAGCAGAGTCAGTTCATAGCTCAGTAAATATTTCCATCACTTTTTTTTCTGGAGCATCTGTTTTAAACCCTGTCGGTGAAAAATGAGTTTTTGTTGCCGTAAATTCTTCGGACTTTGAATTAACCGCTTCTATCATGTCATCCAGCGGGGGAGGCGCGGATTTAGTATATTTGCCCAGGATATTCGTATCGTAAAAGAACGGCGGCATAGGTGCTTCACCCCTCCACAACTCGAGAAGATCTTCATCCAGTGTTCCCAGGGAACGCATATCTTTTAACAGTTTCATATCGAAGATATCTCCGGCCCAAAAAGGTCCAGTTTCTGGATCCTTTTCCCAACCGATATCACCGAACCTAAATTTCGAAAGATAACTCAACGCTTCATCCGCTTTTTTTGCACTTTCATCGACTTTTAAATACGTTCTGAAATGATGGCCGTCATAATAAGATAACAGCGGGCGAACACTCCTCTGAAATCTAGCTGCCTCTCTGGCACAGTATGCGATCAAGATACGCAGTCCATTTTCATGTCTGCACCAATTATTTTCGGGCCGAGAAGAATATAGTCTGTAGCATTTTTTTGGGTAGGTGCCACAGAGCACAGCTGTGTCAGTAGCGCTCACCGCCACTACCCCCCCTCTTTTTACA
>JBNJFO010000045.1:0-10196 GCA_051746905.1 Thermoplasmatota archaeon | reverse complement strand
TCGAAGTCTGGTAACTTCGGAGCCAATTGTTTGACCAATTCTGCCGTCGCTTTAAGATCTTCAACTGATGCTTCTAACCTGTCTTTCAATGTTTCCAACTCTTTGACTGTTGGTAATTTAGAAAATCCACCAGGGATCAACCTCTGTGGGTGTGTAGTTCTACCGGCTATCAATTTTGACATATCATTGGCAAGTTTATGTAACCTGATCACTGTCTTGAGTTCTTTCGGATGTGAAGACGATAATGGTATGACAGATCCAACTCCCATGAGATCTGGGAGTGCGAGATAACCAACATGAAGAACGTGGCTCTGCATGTTTTCGCCGTGGAGAGCTAATTTTCGCAACAACTCATCCTGCTTCGAGATCTCGATATCCATAGCGTTCTCGGTCGCTTTGAGTGAAGCTAATGTGTGTCCTATAGAACATATCCCACATATCCTGGATGTGATATGATGAAGTTCTTTCCAATTCCTTCCAACAACCAAGGATTCGAAATATCTCGGGGCCTCTACTACCTGCCATTCACATTTGTTTATCTCTCCGTTCTCTGAATTCACGACTATATTGCCGTGGCCTTCTACTCTCGTTAAATATTCTACATCGATGTTAACATCTTCACTCATCTTCTCTAGCCTCCTTTTGATGGTTGAAATAAAGACTGAATTTGTTTATCACTTCTTCTGGTGTTAGACCGTATTCCTCAAGGACTTCCATGTGTGCGTTCTCGTTCGGGTTGTCGATGAGTCCTCTACAGCCCCAACAGATCGTTCCTTCGTTGACACAGCATGAGTCGCATCCAGCTCTCGTTACAGGACCTACGCAGAATTCTCCTCTTTCGAATGCACAGACGTTCTCGTTGAGTTTACACTCGACACAAACTGGATGATCAGGTATGTTGGGTTCTCGACCCAAGACCAGTGATTCTACGACGTGTAGGAATTCATCTCTATCTATCGGGCACCCATGAACTTTGTAGTCAACCGGTATGACCGCATCTATAGCTTTGGCTTTATCCCAGGATTCGTACATGTCACCGTTATCTCCGTAAACACGTTCCTTAACCTTTTCGAAATCTTGTGTGTTCCTGATCGAGTTGATACCACCTATCGTTGCACATGCACCTATCGCGACTACGATATCTGCGTTCTTCCTGATCTTTTTGAGCCTTTCTGCAAGATGGTCATTTGTAACCGAGCCTTCTATGAAGGCGATATCGTAATCGTCGCTGTGTTCCTTCATGACTTCTCTGAAACTTACCACTTCAACGATATTCAATAGATCAAGTATCTGTTCTTCCAAGTTAGCTATCTGTAATTGATCTCCTTCACATCCTGCGAAATCGAAAAATGCTGCTTTTGGCTTGTCACTCATCATAACGCCTCCTCGAATCCTTTGATAACTTCATAGTTGAATACTGGGCCGTCCTGACAAACGTAGAATTCGTCCTCGGCACCGGCTATCTGGCAGTGACCGCATTTACCTACACCGCATTTCATACGTCTCTCCAGAGATAAGAATATCTGGTCGTCAGGTAATTCTTTCTTCTCCAGTTCCTGCAGCACGAACCTGTACATTATAGGTGGGCCACAGATGACGGATCTTGTTTTTGAAAGGTCGATATCTACACCGGGTATCAGAGTCGTGATAACTCCGACATTACCTTCCCAGCATACTCCTTCTGGACACTTATCGACGGTTTCGTGATAATCGATATCATCGCGTTCTCTCCAATCTAAAACTTCGTCTTCATAGAGCAGTTCACATGGTTCTCGACAGCCGTACAATATCTTCACATCTTCGAATTCTTCTCTTCTGTCGAGGGTGTAATTGATCAGCGAACGAAGAGGAGCTATACCAAGACCACCGGCTATGAAAAGGACATCCTGGCCTTGTAATTCTTCGACTGGGAATCCGTTACCGAAAGGTCCTCTGATACCTATCTTGTCTCCTACTTCCATGCCGTGTAATACGTTTGTGACATTCCCTACTGCTCTTACACAAAGTTCGAAAGATGTGCCTTTTTTGGTAGGCGACGAGCTTATGGATATCGGGGCTTCGCCTACTCCAGGTATACTCACCTCTACGAACTGTCCCGGGTCGTGTCCAAGTGTTTCACCGTTATCCAGTTCTATCTCGAAGAGTTTTTCTCTCTCTGTCATCGCTTTTATATTTTTTATCGTAGCTATTTCAGGTAAATATATCGATTTATCTTTGCTCATATTTTCCCCTCCTTGAGTTTGTTGAATATTCGAGCGGGGTCAGCTATATCTGGAACGCACTGTGATGAACATCTTCCACAGCCGACGCAAGCGATATCTCCGAATTTCTCATAGAGGAACCTGCCTTTTCTCATGTATCTATGTCTGTACCTTTCAGCTCTGTTCTCTCTGAAATTCTCTCCACCGGCGACTTCAGCGAAGTGTTCGAGCATGCATCCGTCCCACTGGCGGACTCTTTTTCCCTCGGTTAAACTGATATCTGGGAGATCTTGAACATCGAAACAATAGCATGTTGGGCACACTAAGTTACATGTTCCACAGCTGTAACAATCTTCTGAATTGGCTTCCCAGAATTCCATATTATCGAAATTATCTTTCATTATCTCCGGTAGAAGTTCAGGTGAAAAATTCAACTCGTTCTCATATTTGTCTTCGACCTCGTCCTTGATCTGCTCAACTTTGTGTACATCTTCTTCAGAAGCCTCTGTAAGTTCAGCATCCCACTTCTCGAGTATATCGTTTCCCTTCTCCGAACCGATCTCTATGGCGTATCTATCGCCTATATCGGTAAGCATGAGGTCGTAATTCTCATCGGTTGTGGCGGTGCCCATACTTCCAGCAAAACTCCATTCGTTTGTATTCTGGATATTGACTCCTACGAGTATCGACTGTCTCCTCTTCTCGAGGTAATTTTCATCCTCGTACTCCTCTGAGAAAACCTTGTCCATCTGTTCTATAGCTATCAGGTCGTAAGGATGGATACCGATGATGACACGCGGAACGACTTCGTTCACTTCTTTCATCTTAAGGTCACCGTCGGTCTTGTATTTGACCAGGCTTTCTCTCTGAGGCATGAAATACTTCTTAGGGGGTAAGATAGTCACGTCGTAATCCAATCTCAGGTCATCAGATGAATCCAGTTTATCAAAAACGAATTTGGATCCCTTTGATTGAACTCCGACTATCTCTTTATCCTCGGAATCTATGAGCTTATCCACAAAACTCTCAAAATTATCTTTTGTGATCGTTTTCATGGTCTCAATAAAGCGCAATCAAAACTACTTATAAAACTTTTCGTCGGTTTTGCGAAAAATTTGAAGTTGTCAGGGCTTCGGTTTTTCACTTTACCGATACATATTTTATTAGCCGAAACTTGTTTCATTCCCCGTAACGTCTCTGCCTCTTCTCGTAAGATCTTATAGCTCGTAGAAAGTCTATCTTACGGAAGCCAGGCCAATATACGTCAGTAAAATAAAGCTCAGAGTAGGCCAGCTGCCATATAAGGAAGTTCGATATCCTTTCCTCCCCGCTGGTTCTCAATATCAGATCGGGGTCTGGAAATTCAGATGTGTACAATCTATCGGATATCGTTCTTTCGTCTATATCTTCGATGTTTAGATCCCCGTCCTTAACGTCTTTAGCTACTTTCTGGATTGCGTGTAGCAATTCCTCTCTACCCCCGTAAGCTACAGCTATGTTGAAGTAATAATCACTATAGTCTTTCGTTTTCTCTTCGGCATATCTTATGGATTCGAGCACTCGTTCGGGTAACTTATCCAGTGCTCCTATAGCTTGTATCTTTATCCTGTTCTTATGAACCCTTTCATCATCGGCGGCCTTTCTAAAATTCTTCTCAAAAAGGTCCATGAGTTTCTCGACCTGGGACGAATCCCTTTTGATGTTCTCAGTAGAGAATGCATAAACTGTCAAAACTTTCACCCCCAACTCAGTGCACCATTCTAGCATATCTTCTAACTTGTCTTTTCCCTGTATATGGCCTTCCTCTTCGTCGAGCCCGAGTTGTCTAGCGAACCGTCTGTTCCCATCCATTATCACAGCGATATGGGTCGGGACCTTTCCTTTTTCCTTTATCTCTTTCAAAAGCTTTTTTTCGTATGCCTTGTAGGCCGTGTCAGATATAGTTTTAGTTATCTCACTTATATGTAGCCACCTAATTAATAAGATTTCTAAATGGTATAAATATATGTTGGATGGACGTATAGCTTACACATACTGTCTCTTCTATTAACTACCGCAACTATTATATGCTATAAAATGGCATACTACTATTGCAGAAAGTAAAACTGATGGGACAAAACATGAACAAGTCGGAGAGATTGTATCGTTTTTCTATGGAAAAAGGAGTCGTCGATGTCGAAGACCTGAAAGCATTCGCAGATGAACAACTGAACGTTGATTACAAATATCTCTACTCAAAGTTCATAACAAGATTACTTTCCGAAGGAAAACTTGTAAGGATCAAGCGAGGTTTGTACGCTGCCAAGAACGTATATGATCCAGAGGAAAGGGATGTCGAGAGGTATCTAGTAGCATCTAAGATCAAATCCGATTATTATCTTGGTTATCACACGGCACTGGAAGTTCATGGTGCAGCTTACTCTGAATTCAATTCAGTACATGTAGCAGTTCCCAGAAATTCGTATTTCAACGCCTTTGATTTTGAAGGTGTAATGTATATGCCAGTTACTAGGAACAATAACGATATTGAAACTGAAACACAAAATATCAACAGAAAAAAACAAAGTATTCGTATCTCAACAGCATCTCGTACCTTCGTTGATTGTATCGACAGGTACCGACTGTGCGGTGGTTACGAAGAAATATTGAAGAGTTTGGAAGGGCTTGGTAATGTTAACTTACAAGGAGTCTTGGATATATTGGATATCTACTCCAAAGATATCCTATGTCGTGCCGTGGGTTACATCCTGTCACTTATGATCGATAAATCACCTTATTATGGAGGGTTTACCGAAAACGATCTAGATCCGATTAAAGATAGGATCAAAAATAATAAGCGGTATCTGGTAAAAAAGTCACATTCCAAGTATATAGAAAAGTGGAAACTCTACGTTCCCAAGGATTTCGAAAATAATTTGGTGGGTGTTCGATGAAAGACTTAGACCAGTATGATAGAATCGTGTTAGAAAAAGTGAGTAGGATTTCAGATATATTGATACGTATCGGACAGGTCGATTATCTGAAAAATAGGTTATCACTCTACGGCGGAACTGCCATCAATCTTTTAAGAGTGAATGACATACCACGGTTGTCCGTCGATATAGATTTCAATTACAGAGATATCGGTGAAAACGATTGGGGTGAAGAACGAGATAAAATCGATGATCTACTGAAAAGAATCCTTAAAGATTTAGACTACCCTGGTGAATCGGTAAAAGTACAGCCATCATATCCTCTCAGCCGTTTGGAAGTTATTTATGAAACATATAATGGGAACCGTAGCTCGGTTAAAATAGAAACTGGGTATCTAAGAAGGATGCCTATATTGAAATCGGATGAATCGTGTATCTTCCACCACCCGATAAGTCACATGAAAACCGATATCCTGAGTCCTAAGAGAGAAGAGTTGTTCGCTAATAAGTTCTGTACGATGCTTTCCCGCTCTAGACCTATATTGAACGGAAGAGACATATTCGACGTGTGGACGATATCAAAAGAATCTTTTGATATGGAAGTGTTCATGGATGTATTCTTCATAGAAACTGTGTTGATGGGAGTTGATATTAAGGATATAGACACTACATCTACCCCTACTATTGAAACCGATTCATTAAGAGATCTTGTAAACAAAGATATTGTCAATATTAATGATAAGATTACGTATGCATGGGATTTCGCTCAAAATGTGATACAAGATGCTTTAGAATCCAGATGGACACCGTTCTTCAAGAAGACAATGGAGAACGAAGAGTTCGCCCTTTCTTTCCTCAACAATGTTAGCTCGATCAATCCTAAATTAGATTCTCATCCCTCGTTTCAAAAGAATATACAAGGAAAATGATATCAATCCATATTTACAGACCTATGTTTAATTTTTCTTTAATTTTCGTTTTTGGTCTCTTATTTTTTAAATTCAAGCTGAGCATAGCTAGCTAAACACAACCATTAAATACACTTTGAAAAATCCCGAAACAGGTGGTATATTTGAAACATAAGAAATTATATCTTCCGGGACCGACGGAGGTAAGCAAAGATGTGATCGAAGCGATGGACGAGTGGATGTTTGGTCATCGTTCAGAGATAATGACAGACCTGTTCACGACCATCACCGAGGACACTAAGAAGTTCTTCGACACGGATAATCATGCGATCATATTGACCGCTTCAGGCACGGCGTTCATGGAGAGTTCGATAATGGACTGCGTGGATGACAAAGTTCTGTGCTCTACCTGCGGAAGTTTCAGCGAAAGGCAGGCTAACATAGCCGAGAGGTTGGGTAAGGATGTAGACAAGTTATCCTATGAATGGGGGAATGCGGTGAAGCCAGAAGATGTTAGAGAGGCTTTAGAGAAGGACGATTACGACGCTTTCACCTGTGTTATGAACGAAACATCTACGGGGATCAGGAATCCGATAGAAGAGATAGGTGAAGTGCTCGGGGATTACCCTGACACCATGTTCATAGTCGACGGCATCTCAGCACTTGGTGGGGATTATATCGACATCGAAAAGAGCAATATCGACGTTATCTTCACCTCGGTGCAGAAGACTTTCGCCATGCCTCCAGGGATCGCTGTATGCATAGTGAACGATAAAGCTTATGAGAGAAGCTGTGAAGCGGATTCTGGGGCTTGGTACGCTGGATTCAAACGGAATATAGATTACTATAACAGGAAAGGCCAGACACATTCTACACCGGGCATATCCTTGATGTTAGCCTATAGAAAGCGTATGAAACAGATGCTGGACGAGGGGCATAAAGCCGTTTCCGACAGACATCTAGATATGGCTAAGTACACCAGAAAATGGGCAGACAAGCACTTCGAGATGTTCCCAGAAAAGGGATACGAATCACAGACAGTCAGCACCATCAAAAACACTCGTGGACTCAACATCGCTGAACTGAGAGAAAAGATCGACGAGAAGTACGATATGGTGTTCTCCAACGGATACGGTTCTAAACTCAAGGAGAAGACATTCAGGATCGGTCACATGGGTATACACGATGTTGAAAGTGTCAAAGAATTGACCGACGCAATAGAAGACGTAGCAGGGCTGTGATACAGATGGCGAAGAAAGTTCTAGTCTGTAATCCGATAGCGGATGAAGGCATAGAGATGCTGGAGAACGCCGGATTAGAAGTGGACCAGGAATTCGGCATGTCTAAGGAGGAGCTAACAGAGAAAGTACCGCCATACCATGCAATGATAGTGCGGAGCTCAACTAAAGTAAGAGAACCCACATTAGATGCAGCAGAGAATCTGGAAGTCATAGGACGGCCGGGTATAGGTGTTGACAATATCGACGTAGATTATGCTGAAGATAAAGGCGTAGCAGTTTATAATACTCCAACTGCAACCACATACTCGGTAGCAGAGCTAGCGATGACTCACATCTTAGCCGCTTTTAGAGACATAGTGGCAGGAACTAACAGCCTAAGAAAGAACGAATGGATCAAGAAAGATCTCAAAGGTCACGAAGTTTTCAACAAGACTTTAGGTATCATCGGATACGGTCACATAGGTCGAGCTGTAGCTGAGAGAGCACATGCATTCGGTATGAACATCCTAGCTTACGATGTGGTCGATGTGGATGAACCTGAACCTGCTAAGATGGTGGATATGGATACTCTATTGAAAGAGAGCGACGTTATAACGATCCATGTACCACACATAAAACCCACTCACCACATGTTGAGTACGGAAGAATTCAAGAAGATGAAAGAGAGCTCGGTTCTTGTAGACTGCTCCAGAGGGGGAGTAGTTGACGAAAAGGCGCTCTATGAAGCACTAAACGATGGAGATATCAAGTTCGCCAGCAAGGACGTCTTCGAAGAAGAGCCCCCGAAAGATAATCCACTTTTAAAGCTGGATAACTTCCACGCAACACCACATATAGGCGGACAGACCTACGAAGGGCAGACAAGAGCCGGTACTCAGGCCGCTGAACAAGTCATAGATGAATTAGAAAAAAGAGGATAGTTAAGATGGT
This sequence comes from Thermoplasmatota archaeon, assembly GCA_051746905.1. Taxonomy (GTDB): domain Archaea; phylum Thermoplasmatota; class Thermoplasmata; order Halarchaeoplasmatales; family Halarchaeoplasmataceae; genus CAZFVW01. The sequence continues at coordinate 2,004 of JBNJFO010000045.1, read as the reverse complement.
AGATATCAGACCTTTCAAAGGAATCCAGTACGATAAGGATAAGATCGAGGACATGGAGAAAGTGATCACCCAGCCGTACGACAAGATCACCGACGAGATGAGGGATAAGTACTACGCTGACAGCGAATACAATTACTGCAGATTGATCCTTCCAAAAGAAGAGAACAGGTACGAGATGGCCGCCACTAGAGTTCAGAATTGGTTAAGAGAAGGTGTATTGAACAAAGAGATTTCACCCGGAATATATGTTTACTACCAGGATTTCGAAGTTCTGGGAGAGGAATACACCCGTAAGGGATTCATCTCAGCAGTGAAACTGCACCCCTTCGAAGAGGGCATCGTATTACCACATGAACAGACACACAAAGGGCCGAAGATAGACCGGCTCAACATGCTCACGGCTACGGAGAAGAACCTGGAAGCGGGTTTCATGCTTTACACCGATCCGGATGAAACTACAATAGATATATTCGACGAAACAGCAAAGGGAGACCCACTCTATGAGGCAACAGACGAATACGGTGTGCATAACCGTGTCTGGAAGATAGAGGATGGAGGTAAGATAAAAGAAGTTGAAAAGATCCTTTCTGGAGAACAGGTAGTAATCGCCGATGGTCACCACAGGTACGAAACTGCAGTTACATTCAGAGATACATTGAGAGAGAAGAATCCAGATTGGCAGGAAGATGACGCCTTCAACTGGAGGATGACCTTCATGGTGCCGGTGGAAGATCCCGGACTCGTCGTTTTACCAGGCCACAGATTACTGCTGGAACACAGTATCTCTCAAGAACATCTAGAGGAGTTGGAGAAATACTTCGATATGGAAGAGATCGATCTGGAGAAAGCGGAAGATTTCCTAGACGATAACAAGGATATCAGTTCTTTCGTTATCTACGATGGAGAGAAAGCGATCTCTGCAAGGATGAAGTCCAGGGATGCAGTAGAACAGTTCATGGGCGATGATTATTCTGAAGATTACAAAGAACTCGACGTCGTAGTTCTTCGAGATGTGATCTTCAACGGGATAATGAACACTGGAGGACTAAAGATCGATGAGACCATCTCATACGAACGCTGGTCTAAAGACGCTATAAAGAGGGTCGATGAAGGAGAAGCAAAAGTCGCTTTCCTGGTGAATGCAACTAAACCAGAACAGGTTCTCAATGTAGCGAAGAACGGCGAACGGATGCCTCAGAAATCTACGGACTTCTATCCGAAGGCTGACTCTGGGTTCACGATGATGGACATCGAGCCCGGTGAAAGGCTGTAAAAAACTTTTCTTTTTCTTTTCTTATTTTCTTTTTATCCATCACTCATTCTCTATGGCATCGAGACATATTGCTATGGAAAGGAGCATCCTTCTATCAAGATTGAATTCTGGATCTCCGGAAACGTCCATATCATAGATATCCCTAACCAAGGTGAATTTTTCATTGTAGGTTCCTATCTGACGTCCATGGTGGAATATCTTGTATTTGTACGGGATAAAACTCAAAATATATCTTCTGAGAAGGGCCATGGCGGCTGAATCTTCCTTGACTCTGCCTATCTCCTGCCTGTTCGGGTCCATGAGTATCCATTCATCTTTCAATATGGATTTGAATCCCTTTCTTTTCAAGAAGCCTATGGTCCTGTTCGTCGAGGACTCGATTATCTCAAAAGTTCCGCTGAAATCCAAGATGTTCTCCTGCTTGATCCTGAACAACTCTTCATTCATGTTTTTACTTTTGTAGATCCGGATATCTTCTTTCAACTTGAATACTTTCTGTTTACAGAACCCTAAGAGGTTCTCTCTATCATCCTCTAGATAGTATTTATTACCGATACTGAGTACCTTTTGTTTTATCCGGAATTTGTGCCTTTGAAATCGTTGTGGCATAGGGGGGTGATAACCATTATGACCATTATTCATCGTTTAAACACCGTATCTATAATATAGCTATCACTTAAATAATTTCTCAAATAAAAATTACTCAGTATTCGAACTCTTCCGCCAGTTCT
>JBNJFO010000044.1:0-10501 GCA_051746905.1 Thermoplasmatota archaeon | reverse complement strand
AGAGAACAAGGTCAAAGCAGGTAAATCGTTCAACCTTACGTATACCTTAGAGAACATCGGTGACGAACCGGTCAGAGACTTAGAAGTAACGATTGATCCTCGGGTACCAGGTGAAGGAGGTACACAATTTGTCGATGGTCAAGAAGCAGTCTATTACCAACAGGCAGTCGTTCCTCCAGGTGCATACATCGCTACAGTAGAACCAGCAGAAACAGTTTTGGATCCAGGTCAGACCACAACGGTGACATTCCATATGAAACCTTCATCCGATATGCAGGAAGGAGCTATCTATTACTACGATATAGACATAAACGGTGAACAAGAGGCTGGAAATTACTTTGAAGAATCTGGAACAGCGATCAGAACAAGTGAAGATCAGAGCGCTAAACCGATGCTCTCAGACAACATCACATGGCTCATAATCGCAGTGATCGCAGGTGTATTCTTCGCATTAGGTATGTTCCTACTCAGCAAGAAAGGCGAATCAGAACCCGCAGGTGGAGAACCAGAACCTGAACCAGTAGCCGAACCGGTACAAGAAGAACCAGCTTACGAGGAAGAGACAGTCGAGGAAGAACCCGATTGGGGCGAAGAACCCGAAGAGGATGAACCGTTCACAGAGGAAGAACCAGTCGAAGAGGAAGAAGAATTCATCGGCGAAGAAGAGGAAGAAGAGGAAGTCTGGTAAAACAGCTTACCGATATACTTCACAAAAAAACCCTTTCTTTTTTTCTATTATTTTTGAAAATAATGAAAAATAAGCAGAATCTGTGATTGTTTTTTTAATTTTTTTACAACAAAAATTTATCAATCGTGTGATTAATATATCAACGATTTTGAACCATTTGGTTATTCCCAAAATCGAAGATGTTAGAAGTAAAGAATGTTTTTCTTTGGGAATAACTACATATCTAGTAAAGGAAGTTAGGCATGTATGAGAAATCATTCTTAACGATCGATCTTCTCTACCAGTTTTTTCACCCGTTCTGAAGAAACGGGGTTAGTTACTATACCATCTTCTTTGAAGTATGTGCCGACTATAACTCCATCTGATATCTCCACCATATTTTGGATATTATCAATATCTGTTCCGGACCCTGCGATGACAGGTATATCTACTGCCTCTTTCACTCTTTTCAGTTCTTCTAAGTCTATGGCATGGCCGGTCTCTTTTCCCGTCACTATGATACGGTCGGCCTTTCCTCTCCGCCAAGCTTCTCTTGCGCTGTCAGCGACATCCTCGGGGTGTATGGTCGTTCCATGCTTCACATGAATATCGCCCCATATCTTGGTTTTTAAGACGTGAGATATCTTAAATTCGTGGATCTGAGCGGCTTCGCCCTCTATGAATCCCTGGTCTGTGGCTACCACCCCTGTCAAGACGTTGATACGGATAAAAGGAAGACCCAGGACCGATGATATGGATAACGCTGCTTCCCAATCGTTCCTTAATACGTTGATACCAACGGGGATATCCACTTTATCAACGATCTCCTTACAGGCCAGGGTCATCATGGAAACCGTGCGCTTGGACACAGTCTTCGAGAAAGGTGAATCCCCAAAATTCTCAACGATGATACCGTCCACACCTCCCTCTTCGAGTTTCACAGCATCGTTGAATGCATCTCTTATAACTGAATCGATCCTATCTCTGTCGTATCTTTGTGAGAACCTGTTTAGATGCACCATACCTATGACCGGTTTTTCGTGGGGGAAGTCGATATCGCTTGTCATCTTTGAGATGATGTAGCTAATCACATAAAACTTTGATGATAAATTTTATAAAGTGCGATACATCGAGGAGCGTGCATGATGGATTACCTGATGTCCAAGATGGTTTGGATAATCGCTGCCGTGATCTTAACGGCTTCAGTTATCGGTGTTTTCAACTGGCAGCGTGAGTCTCTCAAAGAGGTTGAGATGGAGCAGAGAGCGGATCAAGTATCCTCCCTGATAGACGAATTGATAAACACTGAGGGTGAATTCAAAGGGACTGTTTCGTTCAACGAAAGCAGAGACTCTGATTTTCATCTATCCTCCTCTTTGGACGGAGAAAGTTACGTTTTGAATTTCACTCCTACAGGTCTGTTCCTTGAAAGGGGCAGTAAGAGGTGCTGGCGCGGATTCATAGATAATATACATCTTTATTCACCGTGTCTGATGGATTCAGACACTGAAACATCTTTGGAAGGTATAGATGACCAGACCACATCTATTCGGATCGAGAGCGGAGATGATTTTTACATCCACTCTAAAGATTTCGAAGGGGATTTCGAGGTATTTGTTTATCCCGAGAGAACAGATGATATGGGGCAAAATGTGAGCCAAATAGGAAAAGAGATCGATGATTTCCTAGATTGGACGATGCATCCAGAAATGAACATGACAGAGATCAACAAGACGAGATCTATCAGATCTGATACATCACTCGAGGTCTTCCCATCTTTTATCTTGTTTCAAAACCGAAGTGCTGTGATACCATACTCCACCGATGTGGTTCATCTGTGGAAGCCAATGGATTACCAACTAAATTCTACCATCCTAGAATCCAGAATATCAGAGAACACTTCATATCATATTGAGAAGGGTGAAGGATTCGTGTTGGAGAGGACACTTTTGTTGGTAGATGAAAATCTCACTGTGATGAACTTCGTTTACAAGGATTAAATCAGATTGCTTCGGAGATCATCTTTCTTCGATAGTGCCTGCTACGAGTTTATACTTAGGAACATCTACACCAAACTCTAAGCACCACTTTCCGATATCTTTTCTAGCTATCGCTGCTAAAGCTGGAAGATTTGCTGAGAAACTTCCTGTGAGATTATCCTGCCCTACTTCGATGGTTAGATAAGTATCATCGATTATCGATTGTGGAAAATCGTTACTAGTACGGGGTAGCTTCTTATCGGTGATGCTAGATATCATATTCTTGATCTTGTTCACGATCCAGTTCATGAAAGCTGAAACAGATTCTCCCCCGTGTATACCGAAGGAAAGAACAACCTGCACACCGTTGATAACCGCCTGGAAGAATATCAGTAATTCATTAACGAAGTTTTTCACCATCGAGATCACATTATCGATGAATTTCATTATGAGGGTTTTGATGAATTTAACTATATATTGAAAGCTGAACGAAGTATCACTCATGCTGGAGATCGTGTCTCTGAAAGTATCCATGACTAGGCCCGATAATAACGAACCCCTATCCTTGCTTACATCCCTGTACTTCAAACTGATCCCCAGATCTACCCCTGTGACAACAACCGGACCTATGGGTATCTTCGCTTTATCTATAGGCGTATATTCTGCAGCCGAGATAACTTTCTCTTTTTTCGGGACCTTCCGTTGAGGAACGGTCAGATTCACATAAGCTCCGTTCTCTTTAGTTCCGCTGACCCCGCTGCACTGCAGCCAAGCGTTATAGATGCCTACACTTTCACCCCCCGACCCGATGACCTCAGCTAACGGATCAGCCTGCCAATTCACGAATGTGTTCCCAGCCTTTATCTTGCCGAACGCCACTACATCCGATTCGAGGACGTTGATATTGATATCGAATGAAGTTCCGAACAGTTCTCCCCCTATACTGATATTTACGAACCTAAGGTGCTCCCTCTTGACTCCAGGAAGATGTGTGCGGTTCCCATCTGGAGATACATCGATATCTAGACCGAGGCCCATCAGAGAGAGGAACTTATCTAGTAACTTGAGCTTACTTGGATCTACATTTTTGAGCAGATCTACGACCTTAGGACCAAGAACGTCTTTGATGATATATCTCATCATCTGGCCAAGCATCTTCAAAAACTTCGTAGCTTGATCTTTGAGCTTTTCAACTAGTTGTTTGAAAAGATCTGTGATCTTCTGGATACAGTCTAAAATACATGATACTGCTTTTTTGATAAATTTCCAAGCCTTGTTCAAGAACTTCATTATCGCTCCGAGGATATCATGACTGACTTCATAATCGACACCAGCCAATTTCCATCCCGATGCCACGCTGATGGTCAGATCGAACCCCACCTCGTAAGATTCGTTCATCCATATGCCCTTACTTTCCCCTTCTATGATGATAGGAGAACTCTTCTGGCTGACATTGATATCCACATCGATACTTGGAACATGTATCTCCCACCTCGTCTTGTATGGCCGAGAAGATATTTTATTGAGGTTGGTATAATGCGTTCCAGATGGTTTCGATATGGTGATATTTTCTTTCAGACCGAGATATTTTGGATACCTGTTCAAGATGAGTTCTAGGTTCTTATTCGTCCTCTCACTGTTGTGGCCGTAATCATATCCCTCCTCCAGAGCCATCGGTAATCTATACTCCAAATTACTCATCTTTGAGCTCGAGATCATGTTGGACGTTGTGGTTTTCAGGAACTCTTCAGTGAGGCTGAAAAGGGAGTCACCGATCTCGCTCTGGCTGATAATAGACCATACCAACCTCTGCAGATAATTCCCGTGTATGCTGGACCCCTTTACGCTGGTATTGAATAGAACAGAAGTTTCATTAGTTAAGTGATTTCCATCTTTATCTTCTACGTCGAGCAGTGTAAAATTATAGGACGCTCCCCTGTCGAATTCTGCGTGGATCAGGTTGACCTGGGTGTTATCACTGTTCCACTCAGAGCTCCAGAATCCTGGGTCCGGGTCGCAGGTGAACCTCAGAGTTTCGGGGTCTACAGTATCGTTGAACAATATGGTGACCGGAGCGTCGGTTAGGAATTCTTCCGTGCCGTTCTTTGGTGAGATGGATATGACTGAAGGTCCGCTCTTGTCTACAGTTTTGAAGTAGAAAGGATTGCTTACCGAAGCATCTACAGAGGACGAATCCAGACTATTGCCATCTAGGTCTTCACAGGAGATGGATACGGTGTAATTCTGGTTCTCCAAGAACGAAGCATGGCCTACGGTAACTACATCTCCTTCCTCACTCCAGTTGTAAGTTAGATTCGATACCCCTGGACAAAATGAGATATCGAAAGATGAAACGTTCATCTCTTGGTCGAATTTCACTTTTATATCTTCTGATAGAGGAACATCTTCGTCCCCCTCTTCAGGGTCGGTTTTAACTACATGGGGCGGGTCATAGTTTTCCGTTCTGAAAGATAATGAAAAGTTGGTCTCTCCTTTGCCGGATTTAGTTGCTACGGAATCGTCTGAATAAGTTCTGAAACAGTTAAGGTCGAGTTTTAGTTCAACGTCGGAATTCGAGGGGAACGGGTCGTGGTCCAAGATCACCCGTGTGTGATTTTCTTCAAACTTTGATGACCAATTGCGATCTTTAGAGAACAGTTCTCTTTCAGAGGAATTCAGATAGACTCTTTCCGAGAAAGATAAGATGACAGAACTCTGGACATTTATACTTGTATCTCCCGTGAGAGGGTAATTACCAGTGATATTAGCATATTCTTCGGTCTTCCACAGGTGAGAAACCGGTTCGTATAACGAGGAATTTGTCCCGTTGTCGATATCTCTAACATCTGTGATCGTAAGGTTATAGTCTGTAAACCGGTTGTAATGATCTTTTGGAGTTAGCGTTACGACCGTATCGTTATCAGTCCAGTTCTGGAAGAAGACCAAGTCTCCACCGATATCGTATTCTAGAGAAGTGTTATCCACGCTTTCGGAGAATTCTATAGATATCGATCGGTTCGTTCCCCAAGAGTCATTACCAAGGGGTTGGATATCTACTATCCGTGGTGCATCATCGACGAGGATGTCGGAACTGCATACATCATACCCTCCTTTATCATCGCTAACGTTCAAAGTTATACTGTAAACTCCGGGGGTTTCATAAGTGTGAGTTGTATTCCGCTCCGAAGAATAGTTACCATCTCCGAAATCCCAACGAATTTCAGTAATATCACCATCCAGGTCATAACAGGAGCTGTTGAATCTTGTAAGTTCAGCCTCGGTGGTGGGTTTGGGCGATATCTCCCCGAATCTCGCTACCGGCGGGCGGTTGATAAAGATCTCTTCCGTGTCTTCATGGGTGAAACCTTGCTCATCTACAACTTCCAATCGGATCGAGTGGTCTCCGGGAGAGAGAAAGATGGTGGACAGGTTAAATTCAGCCTGATTCGAAAGATGTCCGTCTATGTTCGATATCCACTCTACAGACGTTGCGTTGACCGAGATGTTCGACGAGAAATGGACGACATCCTGGCCGATAGTCGCGGGATCGGGAGTTATGTTCTGTATCTGGATATTTGACCCTCCGTTCCCTCTAGTCTCTGTTATCTTCTCGGGGTCGTAGTTCATAACCGTGGTGTTGTATTGGTATGAATCGAAAGCCTGTATCAACAGCCCGTCCTTTTCTGAACTTCTATTATTGAAATCGAACTCGTTAACTTCTCTCTTCTTGATCTCTTCTAAGCCGTCTTCTACAGGTCCGGTGAGGTTCTCTTTAAGATATGTGGATTTAGGATCTGTAACCGCACCACCGTCCTTCACTATATCCAGCAAGTTCGATTTGGGTATATTATTCGCATCATCGATATCTCTTTTACGAAAGTCACAGTTATCGTCCATCCCTCCTTTTATGATATGGCTGCCCTCTCCCTCTACAGTAACATATGGGTTTTCTTCGGATAATAGAGAATGAGATGTTCTTTTCGCTGTTTTTTGTATGTAGTTATCACCTGTGAATGAATAATAGCTTTCGTTGAGGAGATCTTTGAGGTGTTTTATCTTCGGGTCCGCATCATACAGATATTTCTTTACTAGTTCTACGACCGCCCCTGGATTTTCTCTGTAATAGTCGATAGTGTCTCCTATGGCTCCTTTTATCTGTTGGTCGATCTCCGAGAATATCGATCGTCTATCCGTTGGATCGACTTCCATCTTACGATAATCGTTCAATATACCCTTCAGGACTTTGTCGTCCAATGCGCTGGATACGAATGTGTTGATGACTTCCTTCACCATTTTCTTTATATTGGTTATCTCTGGCTCACCACGCTCAGAATAGTGCTCATTGTAGAATTTCTGCCAGGTCCTGTCATTCGATCCTGTGATATCTTTAGAGTGGAAGAGTATCGTTCCACCGTCTACATTGACTCTCACGGTCTTGATGAGATAATCGTATCCAACTTTTATCTCCTCGGCACCACATCTCCCTTCGACGATGTTCATATTCGAGTCTAGCAAAGGTACAGTTTCGTTACAGGTGTCTCCCCTTTCCCTGTGTTTATCACCGTGACCGCAGGAATATTCGTACCACTCGTGTTCTTCTCCCGTCAACCTAACCTTGTATCTGAACTCGTATTCTTTATGGAAATCTTCGGGTAGAGAAGGATAACCAGATATCTTCTCACCGTTCATAGTATCGTTCATCAGATAACGTCTTCTCACGATGTTAGTGTTCATCAGCCCAGCGTATTGGAAGGTTTTTTGAACCCAGTTTTTGACCAGGTCGAGCTGAGAGGGATTTATCTCGAGATCATCCTCTTCGTCGCCGGTGATGAAATCCATGAAATTATCACCAGTCTCTTTGAGTTTGTCCATCACTTTATCTAAAGACTGGATTATCTTGAGTAAAGCATTGATACCTTTGGTCATACCAAAATAGTCGAAGTATTTCATTATGTATTGGTCGACCAGTGCATTCATCGCCTGGGCGATTATCGCTGTGATGTTGATGTCCAAAGAATCCTCACTTTTTATCGCATCTCCATCAAAACCGTATTCGTAAAATAGTATCATGATATCTGCCGGGTCGATGGACTTTTTTTCGACGTAATTATCTATTATATCTTTTAGAGGTGCAGATCCAGCAATGTCTGAATTGTTGACCAGCTTTCCCACGCTATCTTCATCGTAGGTCCTGTATTGATAAGCCATCTCCAAGATGAAAGCTAGATTTACAGCCAGTTCAACATCATCTTTAGATATTATGTCATCTGTGGCTCTTAGAGTGGAATTATCCAGATCTCCGCAATCTTCCATCCCGTACCCCATCAATGTTCGATACTGTCCTAGGGTGGTCAAGATATAGTTCACCATCCTACCCATATCGCTGTTCTTTCCCTTGAGACATTTTCCAGTGTATTCCATCTTATCTTCCAGGAAGGGGAAGGGCACGTCTACGGTCATCTGGATGACTTCGTTCCTGCTGAGTTCCATACCATTATCGTGGTTTTCTACTTTGAGTAGCATCTCTCCCTTTATCTGGTAGCAGAAAGAAGTATTCGTTTTGGTGATCTCTCCCGGTTTGTCTGTTCTAACTCGCTCGTACCTTCCACCGCTCTCATTCTGCGGAGTGATAGATTCGGTCTCCATCATCTTTTCGGATATTGTCAGGTTGTGGTAGTTTTTCTTCAGGGTTATAGTTTTCGAACCGCTAGTCCACCCGCCTTTTTTCCTTTTTTCTTCGAAGTAATCAGCTAGTTTACTCTGAAACACTCCAGAGATGTTCTTTTTTTCGTTCCTGTAACCTTCGAAGGTGGACTGGACGGCAAGGTAGTGAACGTGGTTTTCGATCGTGTCAACTGTTTTATCGATACCCTCTTCTAGATCTGAGATCTTCTCCTCCTGGAGCCTGTTCTCGTACTCGATCCTCTCGATGCGGGAGAAATAGCTGACGGCTATGATGGATAACAGTATAATTAAGACTCCCAAAAGGGCGAAGGAAACGGTCCCTAAATCCTTCCTGTCATCGATGAAAAAACACTTCATCCTCTTCGAGCGGCTCAGATTAGCCTGGTATTAAAAATTTGGGATGTTGATAGTTAAACTTTTAACCCTCTTCATCTATCTAAAAAACAGTGATGAACAACCCCTGCTGAGCCTCACGGCGATGATGAAGATTTTGAGTTCTGAAAAAACACCTAAGGTTCGATGGTCTCGTACTTTTCAACGTTATACGGCTGTAGAGCCAGCAACGCGAACCCCATCCATCCCATCAGTATTATAGATACGAGAATATTTCCCGTCCAGAAAAAGTGATTGATGAAAACTCCAGCGAGCGGAAGTATGACTGAGATCAATAGGTAGAACAGTATCCTGGCGGGACTTCTTTCGTATATCATCGCCCCAACAGATAACCTTTAAGATAAATAATTTTTGGAGGGTGTGAGGTATAGGATGAGACACACTCTTTTGATACTCTCCCAACTATTATGCCAACCAACAAATAAAGTAAGCCTTAAATACAACATGCAACAATGGATAATATCCGAATCAGTGGATTCGAGTTAGAATCCGTGATTTGATCCGTTCATCCTCCCAAAGCATTATATATGGGAGGGCTTGTGTGCGGAGAATACAATTTATGGGATCCGAGAAACCCGGTAATGGTTTCCGTGACCTCTTGGGTCCAACAGACGATCAACGACAAGGTGCTATTTGTTCACCTGCCGGTTCTGGAGATATTACTGTATTTGGATTCAAGACAAGAAATATTTTAGGTGTGTCCTGCTTTCAACTCCGGTTGATCCTGCCGGCGGTCACTGCTATTGGAATCCGATTAAGACATGCGAGTTGAGGGTGGTTCGCCCGCCCAGCAAACTGCTCAGTAACACGTGGATAATCTACCCTTAAGAGGGGAATAACCTCGGGAAACTGAGGACAATACCCTATAGATCTTGGAAGCTGGAATGCTCCAAGGTTCAAAGCGTTAGCGCTTAAGGATGAGTCTGCGGCCTATCAGGTAGTAGTGGGTGTAATTGACCCACTAGCCTATGACGGGTACGGGCCTTGAGAGAGGAAGCCCGGAGATGGGATCTTAGACACGATCCCAGACCCTACGGGGTGCAGCAGTTGCGAAACCTTCACAATGTGGGAAACCACGATGAGGGGATTCCAAGTGCCAACACCCAGTGTTGGCTTTTCAACTGTCTAAAACGTAGTTGGAATAAGGGCCGGGTAAGACTGGTGCCAGCCGCCGCGGTAACACCAGCGGCTCGAGTGGTGGCCTTTATTATTGAGCTTAAAGCGTCCGTAGCCGGTCTGGTAAATCCCTGGGTAAATCGAACGGCTTAACCGTTCGAATGCCAGAGAGACTGCTAGACTTGGGGCCGGGAGAGGCTAGAGGTACTCCTGGGGTAGAGGTAAAATTCCGTAATCTTAGGAGGACCACCAGTGGCGAAAGCGTCTAGCTAAAACGGACCCGACGGTGAGGGACGAAGCCCTGGGGCGCGAACCGGATTAGATACCCGGGTAGTCCAGGGTGTAAACGATGTGGGCTTGGTGTCGACAGTCTTACGCGGGCAGTCGGTGCCGTAGAGAAATTGTTAAGCCCACCGCTTGGGAAGTACGGTCGCAAGACTGAAACTTAAAGGAATTGGCGGGGGAGCACCGCAACCGGAGGAGCGTGCGGTTCAATTGGATTCAACGCCGGAAAACTCACCAGGAGCGACGGACAGATGTGAGCCAAGCTGACGACTTTGCTTGAATGTCCGAGAGGTGGTGCATGGCCGTCATCAGTTCGTACCGTAAGGCGTTCTGTTAAGTCAGATAACGAACGAGACCCTCGCCCCTAGTTGCTATC
>JBNJFO010000043.1:0-10725 GCA_051746905.1 Thermoplasmatota archaeon | reverse complement strand
TCTTTGAAGATACAGAAAGCAGCATAATAGCTGGTAATCTGAAGAAAGGGAAGAGTGTTATGGCTGTCAAGCTGCCTTGTTTCTCCGGTTTATTGAGAGGTGAAGATGGAGAAGCTCTACTAGGGCCAGAGATGGCTGATTACGCTAAGAAGACCGGTGTAGCCGGTATATTCCACAGCGACGAACTTCCGAAGTATGGTATTACGCAGGAAGAAGTCGATGAGATATCGGATAGACTGAAGGTCGGAGAGAAGGATGCGTTCGCTCTCGTCACTGAAAAAGAAGAAAGATGCAGGGAAGCCCTGGAGAAAGTTATCGAAAGGGCTAGATCGGCTCTTGAAGGCGTTCCAGAAGAGACGAGGAACGCGAACCTAGATGGAACCACCAGTTTCTCTAGACCACTTTCTGGAGAGGCAAGGATGTATCCCGAGACAGATATACCCCCTAAAAGATTGACCGACGATTATCTAGATGAACTTAAAGCGGACCTGCCTGAGAGGCCAGAGGAGCGTATAGAAAGACACCAGAAAGAGTATAACCTCAACAGACAGCAGAGCAGACAGCTTTTCAGGAAGGGATACGACCTGCTCTTCGAGGAGATAGTGGAGAAGCACGGGAATCCATCTACCGTAGCGAACATGTTCCTGCACGATTATCCAGAGATCGAGAAAGAGGGATACGATGTGGATTCTGTAGATGAAGATGAACTTATGGAGTTGTTCCAAAAACTCAACGCAGGTGATTTCGCCAAAGAAGGTATACCGGAGATATTGAAGGGTCTTGTCGAAGGGAAAACCGTTGACGGATCCGTGAAATCCGCAGGACTGGAAAGCGTTGGCGATGAAGATGTTAGAGAGATAGTCGTCAGCGTCCTCGAAGACCGGAGCGATTTCGTTGAAGAGAGAGGTATGGGCGCCATGGGTCCTCTGATGGGTGTAGTCATGAAAGAATTGAGAGGTAAAGCTGACGGGGAAAAGGTCAGCAGCATACTGAAAGAAGAGCTTCAAAAGAGGTCATGATCGATGGCTGGAAATAGTGTTCATGATGCGAAGGAAGGCGAAGACCTGGATTCACTGCACGATTATCTGAAGAACGGTGATATCGAAGAAAAGATGGACAGCGCCAAGGCACTCGGTGTTTTAGGATATGAAGAAAGTAGATCACATCTTATAGAAGCCCTTGAAGACGATTCTGCTCTGGTCAGAGCTAACGCCGCCCTCGCTTTGGGTCAGATTGGTGGGAAAGAGGTAGTCGATCACATTCTAGAAGTTCTAAAAGACGATTCCTGGGAGGTGAGACACGATGCAGTTATAGCACTGGGTGAAGTGGGTGGAGAAAAAGCGGTGAAAGGTTTGGCAGAATTATTGGAAGAGGAAGAAGAATTCGAGATCAAAGAGAAGACGATATATTCACTAGGTAAGATCGGTGATAAGGAAGCCGTGGAAGTTATGGAAGGATTCATAGATGAAGAAGAGCTCCATCAAACCTTGGCTAGATCTTTATGCAGTATAGATGATGAAGTTGCTGAGGAACCGCTGATAAGGCTATTCGAAGAGGGAGATAGAGATACAAGGATGATCGTTGTGGAAGGCTTGGGGGCTATGGAAAGGTCCGATGTGATATTGGACACCCTTTACGAGGGGCTGAAAGATGATATATGGAGGGTTAGAGAGGAGAGTGCAAAAGCACTGGGCAGATCAGGAGATGAAAACACTGTAGAAAAACTCCTTGATCTATTGGATGATGAGAACAGTTATGTCGTCGAAGCTTGCCTAAAAAGTGTTGGGAAGCTTGGCGATGGGTCAGTTGTAGATGAGATCAGCGAGAAGTTGGATGACCAGGAGGCATCGATCAGGATAGCTTCTGCAGAGGCGTTAGGTGAGATCGGAAAAGAAAAAGCGGTGGATCAACTCCTGGGAAGGCTAGAAGTTGAAGATAATCCCAGAGTATTGTGGTCTATATCGGATGCTTTGTCTGAATGTGAGGAAGAGTCTGTAGATAAATTGAGAGATGAGATGGAAGAACAGGTTGACGAGCGTAAATACGCGTTGGCTGTAGCTATGGGGAAACTTGGCGATAAGAAGTGCATCGCTTCCCTCTTAGACGGCTTGAAAGATAACAGATGGAAGATAAGACAGAAATCCGTAGAGGGGTTGGAGAACATAGATCTGAACCAGGTCAGTAAGAAAGATAGGAGATCGGTGCTTTCAAATCTGAGGGATAAACTCGAAGATGACGATAAATGGGTAAGAGAGAGAGCCGTGAAGGTTCTTTATAAGAAGATATCCGAATTGGAAGAGGAACACGATGTCGAGAAAGAGAAGGGATCCCTTGAAGAGAGAGAAAAGATCGAGACCGATCTAGATGTGAGAGACGTCCTAGAAGATGTCGTAAAAGAAATGAACGAAATTGATGAATGATATCTCCAAAAAAGTTATTATATATATTGTCTTAAAAATGATAAGATGGACCAGCAAACTCTGATAACCATAATAGTCCTGCTCGTCGCAGCTTTCGTTCCTTCACTTGTTTACCTGTTTTGGGTGAGGAACACAGAGAAGCACGGAAAATTATCCTGGAACAAATTGACTGTTACCTTTACTTGGGGAGCGGTGTTCGCTGTCATAATGGCGGTTATATTATCTTTTATCTTTATCGAAGTTCTATCGGTCGAATCGATCCAGAGAGAATATGCACCTCTCCAAAAACTTCAAGACCCGACTATCATGACCTTGGTGGTCGTTTGTGTTGTTGCGCCTATAGTAGAAGAGTTCACTAAAGTGTTGGGTGTTTTCTCGGTGAAAGGTTCGATAATCGAGATAGAAGACGGGTTAGTATTCGGAGCTGCTGTTGGTCTTGGATTTGCCGCGACTGAGAACCTACTATACGAAAGCACGGCATATTTTCAGCAGGGGTTCGAAGCTTTCATCGCGGTCGTTCTCGTTCGGAGTATAGCAAGCACACTTCTACACGGGAGTGCCAGTGCTGTGGCCGGTTTCGGGATCTCTAAATCGATAACGAAAGGAACCCATTCATTCCTGCCTTATTATCTTGTAGCGGTAGTGATGCACGGGAGTTTCAATTACCTGGCTTCCGCTAGTTTACTCTACACGGGAGATATACCTCTATTGGCGTTATTGTTGGCTTTAGTGTTCTCGATAACGGCTTTCAAACTCGTGCGCGGTAAGATAACAGAATTAGATAAAGATTTCAGCTACTACAGATAAATTGATAAGATAAAAAGATATGAAGAGATAAGGAGACGATGACGGACATAGATCAGCTTTTCCCGGAAGATGGACGAAGTAAAAAAGAAGTCTTTAAGGAGATCGAAGAAGCTGAGGGGGATAACATGGCGTTCTCCGATGGGAGAGTGCTGGGTTCGATGTGTTCCAGCCCACTGGATATCGGAAGGGAAGTATACTCTATGTTCCTCGAGTCAAATCTGGGTAATCCCGGTTTGTATAAAGGAACGGCAAGATTGAATAAAAAGGTTCAGAGGGCAGTAGGATCACTCTTACATGCTCCCGAAGACTGCTGTTCTATCTCTGTTGGCGGTGCTACTGAGGGAAATATCATCGCATTGTGGAGAGCTAGAAATAAGTCAGGGAAAAGGAAGGTATTACTCCCTGAGAGCGCGCATTTCTCTTTCAAAAAAGCTTGTGACCTACTGGACATGGAAGCTGTCTACATACCTTTGGACGAGAACTATCTCCCGGATCTCAGTATTATGGAGGATGAAATAGATAACGAGACTGCAGCAGTGGTCGGTATAGCTGGCACTACTGAGCTCGGGTTGATAGAGCCCATCGAAGAGATGGCTGAGATGACCGGTGATATTCACTTCCACGTGGACGCAGCATTCGGTGGGATGGTCATACCTTTCTTGAACGACCTTGGGCATGATTTACCGCCCTTCGATCTCGGCATAGATGGTGTGGATACCCTCGCCGTTGACCCACACAAGATGGGATTATCTCCCGTGCCCTTGGGATTGTTCTATTCAAGGGAAGAATCTAGTATATCAGTAGAATCACCATATCTTACAGGTAGATCCCAGAACAGTATCCGAGGGACCAGGGCCAGCGCTTCTATCCCGGCATTCTGGGCGACATTTAATCATCTCGGTAAAGAGGGATATCGGAGGGAAGTGGCAAAATGCATGGAGAATACGTATTATCTCGTTGATAGGATGGAAGAGATAGGGATCGAGCCAGTAGTTGAGCCGGTTATGAACATCGCTTCTTTCCACCACGAAGATCCAGAGAAAGTGCTTCTAGAACTGGAAAAGAGAGGCTGGAATATATCTAGGACTGTAAACCCTCCTGGACTAAGGTTCGTGGTGATGCCTCATGTTAAAGTCGAGTCAATCGATGAGGTAGTGGATATGATAGGGGAGTTGGATCTATAGATGGAATTCAGTGGATACGAACTCGATATCGGGAAAGCGAAAGAAGAACTGGATGAGATGGGAGCTGGAAGTATCTTGTTACAGGTCCCAGACGGGTTGATCAGGAAAGCTGGTAGGATACTGGATGAGTTAGGGTTAGACGGTGCTATATGGGGAGGGACATGTTACGGAGCCTGTGATCTTCCAGAGGATATCGGAGAGGCTGATGCTCTTGTTCATGTTGGTCACTCAGATATACCTAATCTAGATGTAGATTACCCTGTCGTGTATATCGAAGGGTGGGCTGTTAGGTTCGCCGACATACCACAGGAACTTTTTGAAAGATTAGAGGGGAAGGTTGGTTTGTATTCAACAGTTCAATATCGTAAACATCTTGATAAAGTAAAAGATGCTCTGGAAGAGGAAGGTTTTGATGTGCTCATCGAAGAAGGGGATGATCGGATCAAATATCCTGGCCAGATATTAGGGTGCAATTATTCTGCTGTTGCGAAAGGAGCCGATTCTCATCTGTATGTAGGTAGTGGCAGATTTCACCCTATAGGATTATCTTTGATATCTGGAGCTAATGTGATAATATTCAATCCGACGACTGGCGAGGTCTCGGAAACCGGTGATCTAGCGGATAAGATGCTGAGAAAACGACACGCTGCGATCACAGCTAGTCAGGATAAGATGAAAGAGAGCGATAAATACATCGGAGTGATCGTATCGACGAAGGGAGGGCAGAAAAGGATGAAGATGGCTGAGAAGATCGCAGCTGAAGATGATAGAGTTAAGATAATAGTCTTCGACGAGATAATACCTTCAAGGGTCGATAGTATTGATCTGTGCTGTGCTGTCAATACTGCTTGTCCACGGATAGCTCTAGATGATTCTATAAGATTTAAAACTACTATATTGACCCCTGTAGAATTCGAGATATTGAAAGGAAAGATAGATTGGTATAATTGGTCTGTCGATCAGATAAGTTAGACCTGTTAGATTCATTCCCCTTTTTCCGAGAAGATGATCTCTCCTCTTTCCTTGTAACTTGTTACTATCATCATACTGTTTAGATCCATAACACCATCTAAGTTAGACGCCTCATCTACCAAGAAAGATTTCATGTGGTCGTAGTCTTTGAAACGTGCTTTCACGATTATATCAATATCTCCAGTAAGTAGAAAAACATCTTCGATATTGTCGAAGGTGGTCAACTTTTCCGCTATACCGTCAGCTTTCTTTGTATCCACTTTGAAAGATATCATCGAGCTGACACCTCTTCCTTCATAATAGCTAGATATCGCTTCTTCATATTCTTCGTTGTTGTTTATCTCGTTCATTTTTGGCATCTCCAGGTAGATTTATTCAGGAGGTAAAAGGATAGGTTACATATAAGTTTTTCAAAAGATGAACTATTATAGTTGAAAAGATAAGAAATTGAAGAGTTTTTGTCGATGTTATGTCGCTGTTATAACGTGGTTTCTATCTCTTCGTTTATGTCTTCGTAAACCTGTTGGAGCAGATTCTCAAAGTCGGCATTTTCGTATTCAACGTATCGTCCTAAAGCGCTTTGGACCTTAGCTTTGAAAGACGAGTTTTCCTTTACTATTTCTATAGAACACAGAGTTTCTTCCATCCAGCCACCTCATTTTTTATGTATCATTTTTTAGGTATTAGAGCGTTTTATATAATGTTGTTGGTGGAGAGGGATATATATAGTTTACTGGCATTTATAGAAAATCCAATCTGTACGAGCGGCACTCCCGCCAAAGTTTTATAGTAGGAGAATATAATGCAGGTCAGATAACAAAAAGGTGTTACGTTATGGTAGAATTTCAAGTAATTATTTCGGACCCTAAAGACGGAAAATCGTATCAAAGAAATGTAGAAGGCCATCACGCCAATTCCCTCATCGGAAAAAAATTGGGGGATGAAGTAGACGGTATATTCGTTTCATTACCCGGGTACAAATTGAAGATCACAGGGGGAAGCGATATAGACGGCTTCCCTATGAAAAGAACCATACCCGGTACTGGAAGGAAGAAACTGCTTGGTAAAGGTGGAGTCGGTTTCAGACATCAAAAGAGCGGAGAGAAGAGAAAGAAAACTGTAAGAGGTAACACGATATCTCCGGACATCAATCAGATCAATGTTAAAGTCATAGAACATGGACCGAAGAATATTCCAGATATACTCACTGAGGAAGAAGAAGGAGATAACGAATGAAAGTCCCAGAACAACCAGAAGTCAACATCGGTATGGTAGGTCATGTCGACCACGGTAAGACCACATTAACAAAGGCGTTGAGCGGTCAATGGACGGACAGACACTCTGAAGAAACGAAGAGGGGTATCAGTATAAGATTGGGTTACGCAGATATAGCGATATACAAGTGCCCAGAGTGTGAAGGAAGCATATCTTACAATACGGAACCTATATGTTTAGAATGTGGAGGGGAAGCTGAATTTTTGAGAGCTGTTTCATTCGTAGATTCACCGGGGCACGAAACCCTGATGGCTACTATGCTCTCAGGAGCTTCTATGATGGACGGAGCGGTGTTGGTTATAGCCGCTAACGAGCCATGTCCTCAACCTCAAACTCAAGAACACCTCATGGGACTCGATATATCTGGCGTAGAGAATGTTCTGATAGTTCAGAATAAAGTCGATCTTGTTACTTCAGAACAAGCAAAGAAAAATTTTGAACAGATAAGAGAGTTCACAAAAGGAACCACTGCGGAAGACGCTCCGATAATACCTGTTTCCGCACACCACGATGTGAACATCGACATATTGATAGAGGCAATCGAAGAGTATATTCCGACACCTGAGAGAAACTACGATGCAAATCCCTTGATGTATATAGCAAGGTCATTCGATATCAATCAACCAGGTACTAATGTTTCTAACCTTAGTGGTGGAGTGGTAGGAGGCTCTTTGGCTAAAGGGACTTTATCTGTTGGAGATGAGATCGAGATAAGGCCCGGAACTAAGGAAGAGATAGAAGGAGAAACCAAGTGGAAAGATATCATCACGGATGTAGAATCTTTAACATCTGGAAATTATAACATGGAAGAAGTAAGGCCCGGCGGTTTGATAGGTGTCGGGACCAACTTGGATCCGAGCATGACAAAATCAGATTCACTCGTAGGTCATGTACTGGGTTATCCCGGAGATCTTCCTGAGATCAAGGAAAAATTCCTGATGGATGTTAAATTATTGAAAAGTGTAGTCGGGATGGAGAAGGACGTTGAGGTAGAAGAGATCAAAACTGGAGAACCTCTAATGTTGACTGTTGGAACAGCTACTACAGTCGGTGTCGTATCATCAGCAAGAGGTGGAGAATCTATGGTCACCCTTAAACGAGCTGTTTGTGCAGAACCCGGTCAGCGTATAGCCATCAGCAGAAGGATCAAAGGTAAATGGCATCTTATCGGATACGGCGAGATCAAAGAATAACTCGAGAAACCTTTTAACAATTTTTTCACCTTTTTTCGATCAGATCTACATCATATAATCTATCATAATCTAATTTATGAAAAAATGAAGAGTAAGTGAGCAACTGACAGCGGGCCAAGGGCCGTGCTGGCCTTCAGACAGTTAGGCTTACCTTTCTCCCCGTAGGGAGCTAGGCTCCTAACCTAAGCCATCGGTCCAGGGGTCCGCAAAGGGACCTAAGCTTCCCGGGGGCTCGCGCACCCCAGTACCACAGAGAACGTGGGTGGACTTAACTTCTGGGTTCGGGATGGGACCAGGTGTAACCCCACCACTGTGGCCGTCAAGTTGCTCAATTAAACCTTAACAACATGATGTCCTATTTATATGTTTTCAACAACGTGATAGATATGCCGGCCATTATCTCATAATGTGTTTATCAAAAACTTTTTTCGGGCAATATATTTATCTATCAGTGCATTAGATGAAGTAGAAAGGAAGATTGCCCATAAAAAAGAAAAAAGTGATAAGCTTTGAACTGGTACACTGATATATTCCTATGGATTGGATTGCCCCTTTTGCTGTTTGGATATTTATCGAAATACAAGAAACATCATTTTAGAGTCCTTGGTTATGGTTTACTCGGTATTTTCTGGTTCTTTCAGGCCCCTTACTTCATATATATTTCTGATTACGTGAACGCTGCATTTACTATGCTTGGACTCCCTCTCTTTTTTTACTTCGCATACAACGAATATCTATCGTATGATTGGGGTGAAGACCCAGAAGTTATGAGATTTTTAGCAAGTAGTATCTCCGTGTCCATGTTGATCTATTTTGGAGTACAGAGGGTACCGATAATTGCGGGTAGTTTGATCAAACTAGTGGCTGGTCAGACGACGTGGTTGTCTAATATTATAGGGTATGATTTCACATTGGGATCTATACATTTTGTAGGAAATCCGCTCTTTTACAGGGTGAACAACGAGAATTTGTTCGTCCCGATTGAAGGTTCTGGAATCAATATAATACTCGCCTGTACGGCACTTCAGACACTGGTCCCAGCTGCAGCATTGATATACTTCACGAAGGCTGAAAAAATCAAAAAAGTGAAGAGCCTCGCTATAGTCCTCCCTGCGATATACATCGGCAATATTATCCGAAACGTTCTGGTGATCTACCTAACAAAAGAAGGGATAACATCGTTCGACATGGCCCACAACCAGATAGCAAAAGCCGGGTCTATAATATTGTTGATGATACTGCTGATAGCGGTATTCGAGATAATGCCGAAATTCCACGAAAATATAATGTCGGTGATCTCATTACCAAAAAGAGAACCTATCCACCAGAAACAACAGAGATGATCTTCAGATCCTTGAATTTAGAAGCTTTTTCATCTGAAGGTATCGGAACGTCACCGCTCAGGACGATGACGGATTCTTGATGGTATCCGAGTTCTTCGATCAATTCCTCAACTCTTGTATCATGATCAACTTCCATCTCCCCTTCACCTTCTACATTTACTATCATCGTCAATCAAAAAAATACGTTGTATATAAATCCAATCGGTCATCTTATTAATCAAGTTTGGGAAAGAGTGAAATAAATTAAATCCGATCGGAGATTTGATGGAAGTCCTATATTACAATCAAAAAGAAAGCGAAGATATCGAGCACTTACGCGAATTGACTGATGAATTGATCTCGGTCACTGTTATACCCCCTGATGAAAAAGAAACAGCTATCGATAGAGCAGAGGATTTCGATGCAGTGATAGGGGCAAGGATACCTAGAGAATTCCTGGTGAAAGCATCAAATCTTGAGTTCTTTATCGTACCTTTCGCTGGCATACCGGTACAAGATAAGGAGAATCTACCTGATTTCCCTGATCTAAAAGTGATAAACTCGCATTTCAACAAAAAGTACGTATCCGAGCTAGCATGGGCTCTTCTTCTCGCATCTGCAAAAAAGTTATGTCCGATACACAACAAGATGAAGGAAGGCGATTGGACACCCAGGTACGAGCACGAGTGGGGGTTGGGTTTAGAGGGGAAGGAACTTCTGATATTAGGTTATGGGGAGGTCGGGAGAAAAATAGCTAAAGTCGGCAAAGCTTTCGACATGAAAGTGAAGGCTGTGAAGAAGACACCTGGTGAAGACGATTACATCGATTTTATCGGGACTAATGAAGATCTACCTGATCTATTGCCTGATGCGGATTTCATCATCGTAACACTGCCGTTGACTGATGAAACAGAAGGTTACTTAGGAGAGGAAGAATTCGAGATGATGAAGGATGGTGTCCATATAGTCAACGTCGGTAGAGGGCCTGTTATAGACGAGGGAGGCTTCTACAGAGCTTTGAAATCCGGTAAGGTAGCTGGAGCAGGAATAGATACCTGGTGGATATATCCTCCGGACGAAGAATCAAGATCGGATACTATGCCATCTAATTACCCTATTCACGAATTCGATAATGTTGTCTTCAGTCCTCATAGAGGTAGTCATGTAAAAAATAGAGAAGAGAAAAGGATGAAAGATCTTGCCGAGATATTGAATTCTCTGAATAAGGGTGAAATAGTCAACCTAGTAGACGTTGAAGAGGGTTATTAACATAGTTTTAATATCTTTAAAACTTAATTCCGTCATATAATGAAGATATTAATAGAAAAAAGGTAAACCATCGAACTCAATAGCTCACTTAGTTCGCTATCCAGTTCACTCGTTAAAAAAGCAAGTTTATTAACTCGCTAGTCAGAAGTAAAAGTTCTAACAACTCGTTAAAAAAGCAAGTTTATTAACTCGCTAGTCAGAAGTAAAAGTTCTAACAACTCGTTAAAAAAGCAAGTTTTTTAACTCGCTAGTCAGAAGTAAAAGTTCTAACAACTCGTTAAAA
>JBNJFO010000042.1:0-10773 GCA_051746905.1 Thermoplasmatota archaeon | reverse complement strand
GTCAGCGTCTATCGTCCCGCCGGAGATGGTGCCTTGGATATCGCCTTCACCGTCACCTGAAAAATTCCCGATTATGTTTCCTTCATCGAAGTCGGCTTCCAACTGTAATGTTCCGCTGTATTGTTCTCCTCCTACTGTACCTTCCCAGGTTCCAGAGTAAGTACTTGTGCCGGACAGTTCGCTTCCGTCGCCCCCATCTGAGCCGTCATCCGTTTCATCGGTATCGTCTCCAGTGTCCGTTTCATCGGTTTCGTTTTCTCCGCCGTCCTCCGTACATCCGGTAAATGCCACTGAGAATATCAGTAGAGATGCTACCAACAGGACGAGGTATATTTTTTTGTTTTTTAACATATGGATTCCACTTTCCTCTGAAACAACATATGGAAGCTGTTTTTATGTTTTACGGACGTAAATCTATAAAAAACATGAAAAGGAACTGATATCATTTAGCAAATAATTTAAAAATGGTAAGATATATATCAGGTGACGTACTCAACTTGAGTGGTGATGATAAATGAAGACATCTATAAAGGTAGGTGAATTATATGGTATACCGGTAAGACTGCATTTCACTTTGATATTCATAGTTGCTTTGATCGCTTGGTCCGTCGGGGCTAACGTTTATCTTATCGCGGAGATGTTGAGGATCCCTGTACCAGATGTAGCTGTCGGGTTCGAAAGTTATCTGATCGGTATCGTGGTCGCGGTAGGTCTGTTCGTCAGTGTTTTCATCCATGAGATGGCGCATTCACTCGTCAGCATAAAGAACGGTTTCGAGGTCGATGAGATATCGTTATGGCTGTTCGGCGGTGTCTCGAAGATGGAGGAGATGCCCACAGATCCGAACCTGGAGATCAAGGTAAGCGCCGTCGGCCCACTAGCGAGCATAGCTTTAGGATTTATGGCATTTACTGGAGGTGTTTTATCGGGCAACAGTATTTTGGTGTTCATACTATTTTACCTCAGCTTCATAAATTTCTTCCTAGCGGGATTCAATCTCATACCTGCGTTCCCCATGGACGGCGGACGCATCCTTAGAGCGTTATTGGCTAAAAGATATTCTTATGTTAAGGCCACCAAGACCGCAGCGACCATAGGAAAAGTGTTCGCGGTGATATTCGGTATAATCGGCTTTTTCGTTAACATATTCTTGATACTGATAGCTTTCTTCATATACATGGCGGCATCACAGGAATCTCAGAACGTTTTGGTGAAGCACATGCTCAGTAAGGTGTCGGTAGGGGATGTGATGACAAAAGAGGTCAAAACCATCGAGCCTGAGACTTCCTTGAAAGATTTTTTGAACATGGTGACCACACACCAGCATACGGGCTTCCCCGTGGTCAGCGATGATAAAATAATCGGTATCATCACTCTGAGAGATACGAAAAAGGTGTCTGAAGAGGAGATATACACGACTAGAGTCAAAGATGTGATGGAAACCGACATAGTCTGTTTGGATCCAAACGAAGATGCAAGTAAAGCGTGGGATGTGATGATGAAGAAGGAGTTCGGCAGGTTCCCCGTTTTGGAGAACGGAGAACTGGCCGGTATTTTGACGAGATCGGATATTATGCACTCGTTCAATATACTGAATAAAGTAGAGATGTACGGAGGAGACGAGATATAAGAACAACATGGAGAAGATCGCTAGGTTTAAGATCCATCTTTAATATTTAAGCGACCCAATATCTGGGTCTGCCGTTACCACCCCCTGTGAAGATCTCACAACGACGACCGATGAAAACGGAAATTACTTTTTTGTAGATGTTCCAGAGGGTAATCAGAACATAATGATGACTCATCCCGATTACGAGACTCAAGAAGACAGCATCGACTTTAGCGAGGGAGAAACTGCCGAAACCGATCAGATACCTATGGAGGATAAAGAGGGTGATGACAACATGTTGTCGATCCTGCAGTGAAAAAATTGAATATGACCATGAAGAAGATGTAACGGATATAGAAGATGAACTCTACGAAGGGGATCTAGAGGATTTCAAAGAGGTGTTCTAACTGTAGAAATCTTTGAGATGGCTAAACTTCAACCATCATATAGATACATGCCTTTCCAGCCAAACGCAGTCATAGTCGTATTCATCTTCGACTTTCTCCATAAGCTCTTTGACCCCCAAGGTTTCAGTTGCATAGTGACCACCGTAGATGATCGGGAAATCCATGTTCATCGATTCCAAGAAATACATGTACTGTTTCTCCCCAGATATGAACAGATCGACTCCTCGCTCATAAGCTTCAGAGAGAGCCATGCCTCCTTTTCCAGTCATTATGGCTACCTTTTCAACTTGCCGTTCTGGCTTGAGGGTGAAGGGTTCGTTGTTCAATCTAGAGGACATCACCTCAGAGATCTCCTCAACTCTCTTTGGCTCGGGTAGTTCCGCGATAAGTGAGACTTCGGTTCCCTTGTATTCCATGAATGTTTCCACGGGTTCTGCACCTATCATCTTTGCTAGAAGGACGTTATTACCGATCTCCGGGTGGACATCTAAAGGTAGGTGGCACGCGTACAAACCCATATCGTTTTTTATAAAGGATGAAAGTATATCGTAGTTCGCACCAGTTACACTCTTTATACCGCCCCAGATGAGCCCGTGATGCGTGAGTAGTAGGTCACAGTTCTCTTCCAGCGCTCTTTCGATTATATCTCGAGACGGATCCACGGCGAAGGCCAACTTATTGATGGTTGTATCCGCATCTATCTGGACTCCGTTCACCGTGTCGTCTTCTATTTCTTCGATATTCAGAAAATTATTTAAATTTTCTATAAATCGGTCTTCACTTATCATGTATTAAACTCCTTTTAATCGTAAAGTCATCTTTTAGTAAATAATTATTCTGATAAACGATAACTCAGCAAAAGATTATTTTAACAACGATACGGATTGATGTTTGATGCACCCGATCGTTCACGTCTTTATTTCGATATTCGTCGGTTCAGTAGTTATGTTACATTACAAGCACCGATTTGCTGCAGTTATAGTATCTTCTATAATAGTAAACGGTCTGATCGATTCGGATGTTCTCTTCATCGGCATGGGTTTATTCGAAAATAGGATCTTTTCGACCAGTATCACAATGGTGTATTTCCCTCTCGGCTTGCTTCTCTTTTCATATCTTTACGAAAGGAGATCCGACAGCAGTTTAAAAACTAGGTTATCTCTTATGATAGTCCTCATAGGCTTTAGCCACTTGGTCCTAGATACGTTTTCCATGGAACCTGTATATCTTTACTACCCATTCAGCATGGAACTGTACTCGCTCCATCAAGGATATCTGCCGTATGTGGCGACGATCTTCGTAGGATTGGTCATAGCTGTTAACCTGATGGAGACCCAGATATACAACGCAAAAGAGGGAAAAAATAAGGGTCATGAGGTTACCGGTGAAGTGTCGCCGTTTTTATCCAAATATAAGAAGCGGTTGGAGGAACTCAAGGGTGATGAGGAAGAGGGTTTCTATCTTTGAGATGGAAAGATGACTGCTTTTCGACAATTATTTTTCTGCCCAACGATCTATCAGTGTTACCTACACTCTTAGCGGATACGGGCTAATAAAAATATATATTTTGATATAAAGTTTATAAACGACCTCCCTTATCACCTATAAGGTGTAAGATTGCGACCTTATCAATACGAACGGCCCGAGTATTTTTACCACGAAGACATGGATATTAGAGATCCAAATTTGAATTACGCGTCAACGGGTGAGAGGATAATCGCGTACATCATAGATTCTATCATCATCGGTCTTGTCATCGGAGCTATATATATTGCGATTTTTTTCTTTGGATTTTTTTCTGTGGGATCCGGGATCGGAGGAGGATTCTCCCCCTTCGGTTACTACGGTTCTATCTTCCCTGGGCTATCCTTCGGGAGTTATCTTTTACAGCTCCTGTACTTCACATATTTCGAATCGAAAGACGGCGGCGGAGGAGCTACGTTTGGGAAGAGGGCCATAGGTATCAAAGTCGTCGACCAGTACGGAAGAAAGATCAGCGGTACAGATTCTTTCAAGAGGAACATAGCCAGATTGCTCTGGTCCTTACCCTGTGTGGGATTCATAATTTTGTTGGTAGACGTGTTCTTGATCCACGAGGGCGAGCAAAGGATAGGTGATAGGATCGCAGATACTTATGTTGTAGAAGATGTGGGATACGAACAAACTTCGAGCGGTTACCAAGAGAGTTATCAGAGACCGCAGTACGATCAGTACCCACAGCGATCACAGAGTTACGATCAACAGAAGGAATATGACGATACAAGACCCACCTATAACGATGAAATGCAGAAATGTCCTCAATGTGGTAAAAAATCATTGATGGTTAACTCGGATGGATCCGCATACTGCACAAGATGCGATTACATATCGATGAAAACAGATTATAATAGGTATTCGCAAGATTTTAGTAGATGATTCAGGATATGAGAATATGGATAAACACTTGGATTCGGATAGATGTCACTTCTGCGGGACCTGGACAAAGGAGTATACGAAGATAGGTGACAGAGCCATCTGTAATGATTGTTTCAAAGAACTCGTGGCTAAAATAAAAGCGGCCTTAGAATGAATGAACGCTCGAAGTGTGTGTGAACAAGTAGCGATCGTCACATCACCTATATCTCGACTCCTATACCGTAGACTTTCTCAGGGTTATCTTTATGGATCTTCCAGATATCATCCTCATCTAGATATCCCTCTTGTAAAAGCATCCTGGTTTTTTTGGGCACGTTCTTTATACCCAACACCGCTCCGGGCCTATTTGGATCATCTAGAAAATCCGTTTCCATCATGAACCTGGTCCCTTTTTCTGCAGCTTTTTTCAAGTTGTCCGAACTGGCAAGAACTGATGGGAACAAACCATGATTTTCTTCTTCTAAAACTAGTGGAGGGCTGTAGTGTTTTACTACTTTTTCTCTGGGTAATCCCACTTCGTCGGCCATCTCACCGAACTCCTCACAGGTCTCAGGGGTAGTGCTCTCGGTATGTAGGACTACTGGACAACCGAGATCAGCTGCATATTCCATACCTTTCTTCATGATACGATTAGAGGCTTTCCAGATCTCTTCTGATACTTCGAAGTGGGGACGACCTATCTCCCCAAGAGCGATGGCTTTACCCTCTTCAACATGATCTGCAGCGAGTTCCATACCTTCTAAAAGTATCGCTTCGGCCCTATCCAATCCTACCTTTTCTTCGAGATTGATAAGATCTACGGGATAAGGGCCTAGAGTGACAAAAGTCTCTACAGATGTCTTTTCAGCAGCATCCTCGGCTAACTTTACAGTTCTATCATAAATCGGCCCGTAACCGTCTTCATCCCAATTTCTGAGGTCATGATACGGTAGATGAGAGACTACTAGATGTGTCCCTCCAGCACTTTCAAATCTTTTAACGGCCTCAGTATTGTCCCCCTTCAATTGTAGGTGGACGTGGTTATCTAAGATGGGGTATTCTTTAATGTATCAGTCCCGCTCCTCTTAATTCATCTTTTATGTGATCAACTGCTTCCTCAAGATCTTCGATCTCTTTCGCTCCTGTGCACACCATGTTTCCGGAACCGAACAGGAGTAAAACGACGTCTGAATCACGTAACCTGTAAACGAGTCCTGGGAACTGTTCTGGTTCATATTCTACCCGTTCCAATCCCAAAGTTATCGCTACTGAATTGAGATTGAGGTCCACTCCTAATCCATACGAAGCAACTATGTTCTGTACTTTCACCTTGATCTCGTCAGCTGTTTCTATATTGTTCTTGTTAAGAAGGTCCTTGACCTTGTTAACGCTAGCTCTCGCTTCGGCTGTCGTTTTTCCTCCTGTGCATACAACTTTTCCGCTAGTAAAAAGTAGTATAGCTGTTTTTGGTTCGGCCACTCTGTAAACCAGTCCTGGGAACTTGTCAGGGTCGTATTCCGAGCCGTCAAGTACCCTAGAAGCCTCTTCCAGATCTAAATTCCTCTCCATCGATGATGATGCTACCACGTTTTCTATCTTTAGTCCATCCATAATAACCACTTCACTCTGTCTATTTAAATAGTATTTCTCCTTAAAACCGGATGGGGTTTATAAACCCTTCGAAGAGAAGGAGGGTAAAACTAGTTAAAAGAGGTTTAAAGGGGATAAGATTAAAAGAAGCTTCCCTTTACAACCTTGAAAACTTGCACGATGTTATAATCGTAGGGGGGGGCCCTATAGGGACGCGGGTCGCCCAAAGGTCGGCCAAAGCGGGATACGACACACTTGTTTTAGAGGAAGACGTGAGTATAGGCAAACCAGTCCAATGTGCGGGTTTGGTGAGCCCGAAAGTTATAGAGATGACGGGCACCAACAGTGTATACCAGTGGAGTAAAAAAGCCCATGTCAATCCTCCGAGAAGTGAACCGCTTGAGATATGGGCTGACGAACCTAGAGCCGCGATCTTAGATAGAAGCAGATTCGACAGGGGGATGGCTGAAAAGGCCGTAAAGGATGGAGCGAAAATGGAGCTAGGTGCTAGGGTGATCGATACAATAAAGAAAGATAAGAGGATCGTGACCTATAGAAAGGATGGCGAGAAAAAAGTAGTTTCTGCCGACATCGTTATCGGAGCCGACGGACCCAGTTCTATCATAAGGGGGAAAGCGGGATTGAATTCACCTAAAGAGATACTGCCAGGCATCCAAGCGATAGTCGGTGTTGAACCGGATGGTATCCAGATATTTTTGGGTGATGAGATAGCTCCTGGGTTTTTTGGGTGGGAGATACCTCACCCGTCTGGAACACTCATAGGCCTGGCTACAAACCAAGGGAGGGCTTTCGACTATCTAAATAAGCTTATGAAGAAAAGGTTCGTAGAGGATAAGATATTAGGTTACCAGTCGGGTGCTATACCTCTCGGTAACATGAAAGAAAGCGTTGGTGACTCTCTGATGATAGTCGGTGATGCCGCATGCCAGGTCAAACCCCTTTCGGGAGGTGGACTTTACACTGGACTCCGAGGAGCGGACCACTGCAGCAGAGTACTGATCGATTCTTTAGAGGAAGGTGACACATCTCAAAAAAGATTACAGGAATATCATAAACTGTGGCAGAACGATATCGGAAGAGAGATATCAAAGGGTGCTTGGATGAGGAGTATATTTCAAAAATTCTCGGATAAAGACTTAGATGCTCTGATAGATTCTCTGAGGAAAGAAAAGATCAAGAAGATAATTGCTGATAAGGGAGATATCGATTACCCTTCAACGGTTGCGAAGGCGGTACTCAAGTCTTCTCCTAAGCTGCTTAAGTTTGCCGGACCACTCATTAAGAATATCTTCTAGCCAAGGGAATGAGTTGTATTCTTCCTGCATATAAAGCATGACTGCAAGTATCCCAAAGAATGCAGATAGGCCTCCCAATGCATACTGGGGCCATCTAGGTATGGGCGTTTTTACCGTGAAGCTTGAATCCGGTACTATTCCATTGACTCCTAGGTATGTTATATTGATGCTGCCTGCATAGTATGGCTCATCAGATGTAGTGGGTCTTCTGGTAGCATTCTCCCATTGGGAATCGGTGAAATAACCCTTAGACTCCATGAGACTTCTGTTTCCCGTAGAGGCATATGTAAAACGTATGCTGAACCTGAGAAAATACACACCTTTGGGCGTGTTCTTACTGGTCTTTATCGTATATTCGTTCCTTATTGAATCATTAGAAGGGAGAACCTCCAGGCTGAATGAAGACTTCGTGGTTCCGCTGGAATCAAAAACGGGAGGATTGTTTACCTTTGATATGTTCTTCTCGTAGTCCAAAGTCGCGAATCCGTATATCTCTGCAACGAACACTATGTCCTCGAAATCCCCCCAGTAGAGGTTGGTGAGATTCATGGCGAGTTCCCCCTTCTCTGAAGGTTTTATTATCGGTGTAGAAAAATCGGATAATATCTTATTGGCTTTTCCAGGATCCGATACCTCGGTCACCTGTGCCTGTGAGAAACTCCCGAAGAATGTTGAAAACAAAAGCATAGCTGCGACTGCAAAAACGAATAACCTTTTGATATGGGTAGTCGGTCTTGAGAAGAGGTTTTCCTCTTTCATCAGGTATCAAAGTTATCATTGGGTATAAAATACTTATGTGAGTTGAGCAGTCGTGTTAGATATACATGAGCTATATGAATCATCCAGTTGTCCGGGTTCCACTCGAAAAGGGACAAAAGACCATGGAATATCTGAAAGATAAACATCTGCTGGACCCGAAAAGGGAAATAGAAACCACTCCAGATGAATTGATAATTCCTGTTACTGATGAAGATGAAGCGAACGATTTCGTCGAAAGAGCGGAGCCCAGAAAAAAAAGAAAAACGCCCTATCAGAAGATAAAGGAAGGGGCTAACATACCTGAGGAACTGAAAAACTTGATGCCCGAAAGGTACGAACGAGTCGGTGATGTTCTGTTCATCAAACTTCCTTCAGAACTGATGGATCATAAAGAAGAGATAGGAAAGGCTTACGCAGGTGTGCTTGATATGAGGTCGGTGCTTCTGCAGGGTGATATAAAAGGCCAGAAAAGGATACCCGAGGTTGAATTTATCTACGGCGATGATGGTGAAACAGTGCACCTGGAGAACGGTGTCAAATACAAATTAGATGCATCAAAACTGATGTTCTCCAGCGGTAATATTGATGAAAGGGTCAGGGCTGCAGGGTGGAATATGGAGGATGAAGTTATAGTGGATATGTTCGCAGGCATAGGTTACTTTTCACTACCGGTGGCCGTTCATGGCACCCCCGAAAAGATATATTCTCTGGAGATCAACCCCATTTCTTTCAAATATCTTAAAGAAAACATAAACCTGAACGATGTTTCTGATACCATCGAACCTTGGAACGGTGATAACAGAAACTTTCCAAGAAGCAAAATCGCGGACAGGATAGTCATGGGGTATCTCCACGAAACGTGGAAGTTTTTACCAAAAGCTCTGGATCTTTTAGATGACCAGGGTATCATCCACTATCATTCCCTGTGTAAAGACACTGAATTTCCAGACAAGCTCGAAAAAGAACTCGATGATAATATCGATAAGGGTCATGACGTGATGGAGCATCGTAAGATAAAATCGTACGCTCCTCACGTGTTCCATACGGTTTCAGATATCAAGATATCTTAGATATGGGTTTTTAAGAGCTCAATTCCTCGTCGGCTTCATCCCTTAGGACATATTTTTGAACTTTACCGCTTGTGGTTCGTGGTAACTCATCAACGACTTTGACCATGCGGGGGACCTTGTAATTGGCTATGTTCGACTTACAGTGATCGATTATCTCTTCTGGGGATAACTCAGTGCCCTCTTTGGGTACTACGTACACTACCACAACCTCGCCCATCTCAGGATCTTCAGCTCCGATGACAGCTACATCTTGAACTTTATCTAAGGTGAACAAGAACTCTTCTATCTCCCTGGGATAAACGTTGAAGCCCCCTACGATTATCATGTCTTTTTTTCTTCCAGTGACGTAAACATAGCCTTTCTCATCTATCTTTCCGAGATCGCCCGTGTAATACCAACCTTCTTCATCGATGGCTTCTTCCGTTTTATCTGGCATGTTGTAATACCCCTCCATCACGTTCCCTCTGGTTACTATCTCGCCTATCTCACCTATAGGGAGTTCGTTTCTATCTTCGTCGACCATCTTGACTTCTACACCTGGCAGAGGTTTGCCTACACTCTCCGCCCTTATCTCCGGTGGGTCGTCGTACCTCGTTAAGGTTATCAGGGGAGAAGTCTCCGTGATCCCGTATCCGATGCAAACATTGCAGCCCATATCGTTGATCACTCCTTTGACCACCTCTATGGGGCAGGGGGCACCTCCCATCATACCTGTGTTCAAGCTTGAGAGGTCATACTTTTCTTCGTTCTTTCTATATTCTTCCAGTTCCCTGATGAACATGGCGGGAACACCGAAATCCATGGTGACTCCGTGTTCTGACATGAGCTCCAAACCTTCTTCAGTATCGAAAACATCGTGTAAGACTACAGATGCCCCGTAAGTGAATGGTGTGAGCGTGCCTAAAACAAGGCCAAAAGAATGGAAAAGTGGTAATGGGACATAATAGATATCTTCTTCTGTAACTTCCATCACATCTCCTGTCACTTTGGCATTGTTTATTATGTTCCTGTGCCTGAGCTGCGCACCTTTGGGCTGTCCCGTTGTGCCAGATGTGTAAAGTATCAAGGCGGTATCATCTTCATCTATGTCTCTCTTTCTCTTCTTCAATTTCTCATCGTCTTCCCACCCTTTTCCGATGTCCAGCAGGTCTTCGTATCTGACTGAACTAGTTTTGACCTTGTCTTCATCTCCATTGAAAACTATAACTTTCTGGAGCTTTTGTAGGTCGTATTCTACTTGATTCAACATATCCAGATAATCGTATTTCAGGAACTTACCCACAGATATGAGGGATCCCGCTTCAGAATTATTTAAGATGTATTTCACTTCGTGGGCCTTGTACCTGGTGTTCATAGGGACCATGACACCACCGGCCATGGTCACTCCGAAGAACAACTTGTGGAAGATGTGGTTGTTCGGCATCCAGATGGCTACATGGTCACCCTTTTCCAACCCCATCTCTATCAAAGCTGAAGCGATCCTGTGAGAATCTTCGTAAAGTTCAGCGTAATCAAATTCAAAATCATCAAAGATCACCGCTGTTCTATCACCGAATTCGTTCTTATCGTGTTCTAAAAGCTCTACGGTATTTTTTATCTCATCTACAGAATACATCATATGACCTCTA
>JBNJFO010000041.1:0-10846 GCA_051746905.1 Thermoplasmatota archaeon | reverse complement strand
ATTATATAATGGCATCTAGAGCGAAAGGTACACCTGAAAAAAATGTCATATATGGACATGCTCTAAAAACAGCCAGCCCCTCCATAATCTCGAACACCATGCGCACGTTCCTATTGACCCTTCCCGCACTCATAGTGACAGAAGCTATTTTCGGGTGGCCAGGCATAGGATTTTTATATTATCGGGCTACTAGCGTTTATACAGATATCCCGGTCATACTGGGGTTGACATTTTTCAACGCGGTGATCTATATTTCAATATGGTTGCTCAGTGATCTTTTCACTGGTTTCTTAGATCCTAGGATCAAGTTGAGCAATAACAGATAATATTTCTAGATTTAATCCAATAATACTCTGTCAGCTTTAGTAGGGTTCCCAGGAAAAATAATTGTGTCCTGATCGATCAATAAAAAAAGTTCTTCACCGTCAACTTCTTTAATCACAAAGCCGAACGTTCTAATCATTGGGCACGGTGACAGATAGGTATAGGTGACGATCACTCTGTCCCTTAAAAGACGGTAAACAGCTAAAGAGCCTGGGTATCTCGTTAAGTTGTCAATATCTACGGCCTCGTCTATCTGTTCGTAATGCCATCGATTGGGTTTATCTTTCATCTTGGACTCTATCTCTTGTACATCATAAGACGGTCCTAATGAATATATCACCGGGTCCTGGTAAGCATAGGCTGGGCCTTTAGCACCAGTGCCACCATATAGTTCCCTGTGTATTTCATTGTCACTATACATGACCGTGGTAACATGCAAAGTAGGTAATAAAATGAGGAGTGTCACAAGAAAAACGATTTCATATCTTTTGATTTTCTTTACTAACGCTTGTCTAGATTCAAATTCACCGCTCCCATACTTTTTATTTGCCTTCCTTTTCGTTTCATAGGAATCAAGCGTTTTTTTCTGCTGATGTAGGTACCAAACGAAAGGTAAGATCACCAATGGGAGAAGTAAGTAATATATAATAAAGTATATTATATACATGATCTCGGGTTGGCTTTTCAACTCTTTTTAGCCTTCTTCTTAGCCCTTTTTCTTCTCTTCTTCGCGTTGAAACCCGTGGCTTTCAAGAGGAAATCGTTCCATTTGGATATTGTATCCATGGCCTCTTCACCTTCAGCGTCATCGTCCATCTCAACGTCTACCCAAAGACCTGTTTTGCCTTCCGTCCACACTTCAAGGCTGTCTATAGCCCCGTAGTCTGTGATGAGCTTGTCTTCTTCTTCATCGACCGAGCCGAAGATATCCTCCATGAGATCCTTTAATTTATCCCCTTCGATATTCTTATAATGTCCTCGCTTGACGTCGTATTTGTTCTTGCCCATGTTACCGCATATAATGTATCCAAAGAGGCATATAGTTTTTTTGATTATTTCTCAGCTACTTTCTCGCACTTTCCTGAACTCTTTTATACGGCTATCGATATTAGATGAGATATGA
Organism: Thermoplasmatota archaeon; assembly: GCA_051746905.1. Taxonomy (GTDB): domain Archaea; phylum Thermoplasmatota; class Thermoplasmata; order Halarchaeoplasmatales; family Halarchaeoplasmataceae; genus CAZFVW01. The sequence goes on along the minus strand of JBNJFO010000041.1, from coordinate 9,399 downwards.
AGAGAATACACTCAACGGACGTCGAAAAGTTAGAAGATGGAGAGAAATGTCTATTAGCGGGATGGCTCCAGGAAGTGAAAAATCTCGGAGGGATAGCGTTCCTTAAGGTGAGAGATAGGAAGGGAGTCTTTCAAGTCGTTCTAGTGAAAAAGGAGATCGGAGAAGAATTCGATGATCTGGTGAATATCCCCAGGGAGAGCGTGGTGCAGGTTGAAGGTGAGAAGCAAGGAACCGATCAAACCGAACTGGGTTACGAGATATTACCGACTTCTATAACCGTTGACAGTAAGGCGGAAAAACCCCTGCCTCTGGGTGTGGTAGATAAGGTGGATGCCGATGCTGACACACGTTACAATAACAGATTTTTAGACCTGAGAAAGGAAGAGAAAAAGTGCGTGTTCGAACTCAGGAACCTTCTCCTCCAGGGGCTGAGAAACTTCTTCCAGAGTGAAGAATTCGTGGAAGTCCACACCCCTAAGATCGTGGCTGCAGGAGCCGAAGGCGGGGCTTCACTTTTCAACATCGAATATTACGATAAGAAAGCGTACCTGGCACAGAGTCCTCAGCTCTTCAAACAGATGCTGATGTCCGGAGGTTTGGAAAGGGTTTACGAGATCGCACCTGCTTACCGAGCTGAAGATTTCGACACCGTCAGGCATACATCCGAGTTCATCTCACTGGACTTCGAGATGGCTTTCATCGAGAGTTCTGACGATATAATGGACATGACCAGCTACCTGGTGCAATATGCTTTGGAATACGTGGTCGAGAACGGTAAAGAATACCTGGACAGATTGGGTGTAGAGATCGAAGTTCCAGAACATCCTATAAAGAAGCTGACCCACCAGGAATGTATCAATATCTTAGAAGACCTGGGTAAAGAATGGGAAGGAGAGAAAGAGGTGGATACCGAAGGCGAGAAGATGCTGGGTGAATATATCAAGGAAGAATACGGTACGGATTTCTTCTTCATAACCGAGTTCCCGACAAGGTTGAAAGAGAGCACTTTCTACGCCATGAGGAAAGACTACGACCCGTCTATAACAACGTATTTCGATCTGGAGTACAAGGGTCAAGAACTGGTCTCTGGTGGACAGCGGGAGCACAGGTACGATGTTCTCGAAAAACAGATGAAAGACATCGGTCTAGATCCAGAAGATTTCGAGTCCTATATGAGAACATTCAAATACGGCATGCCCCCCCACGGCGGGATAGGACTGGGGATCGACAGGATGGTTCAGCAGATGCTCGATCTTGATAACATAAGAGAAGCGATATTGTTCCCGAGGGATACGAGTAGACTAGAACCTTGAAGAGCTAGTTTCATCCACCTCTCCCACTAAAACAGATATAAGTATTGCCTAAGATATAACTACCAGATGGTCGCCGGTAAATATGAGCGTGAACTGCGGGGCATACTTTCTGCTGAAGAGGAAACTTTAGAAGGCGCCACGAAGACCTGCGACGACAGAGAGAAGAAGAGATATTTTTCCATCGACGATATACCGTTCATGGTGGTCAGAGCAGGTGGGAGTTTGGGCATCGACCTGATCGCGGTTAGGGGTGAGATCTCGTTCCCCATCGAAGTGAAATCATCGAAAAAAGATGTCATCTATTTCAGCGACGAAGAGCGGCTGACCGAACAGGCTGAAGACATGGTGCGAGCTTGCTCCGAATCCAAAGTTTTACCGCTGTACGCATTCCGGCTGAAAGCGGTCCGAGGTGACAAGTGGAGGGTTTACACGCTGAAGGTAGACGACCTAGATAAAAAACACAAATTATTACAGAGGAAGATCCCGAAGATCCAGACTACGACCCATGGGAACTACAAGATCGTTTGGGATGACGGGCTGCCTTTGAACGAGTTCATCTCCTACATTAATTATCTTTTGAGCTAGCGTAAGAGATAGTTCGTATCTCCCCTGGTTATGATATCCCCTCTTTTACCCTCGATGGCTTCCTCCGCATCTTCCAGATCGATGACATTCTTACCACACTCAGGACAGGTCCAACCCCTTACATCGATATCGGATATCTTGAGGGTGGTTTCCTTCATCTTCGCCCCACATTCCGGGCACTTCTCATTGGTCATGAACTAATATCTGATCCTAAGTGTAAAAACATTTTCATGATCTTGGAACATGGTCCAATCTTTTTAATAATCCCTTGTTGATTAGCAAGCATGAATGTTATACCGTCTGTCACATTGAAGAACGGATCGCCGGTAGTGATAGAGGATGGCAGATACAGTCGATACTCTGAAAATGGTGAACATATCGATATGTGGGATCTCATGGGTAAACTCGGAGATTACAACAAGGTATATCTCCTCGACCTCAACGGTATCGAGAGGAACAGGCCGAATTTCGACATAATCCAGAAGGTATCTGCCAGGAAAGATATATGGGCCGATCTGGGTGCGAGAAGCGCTGAAACCATCACAGATACGTTCATAGCCGGTGCGGATAGAGCCGTTGTAAGTACAAGGACTATGAGCTCGATGGACCTCCTTGTGGATGCGTTAGAATTGAGCAGGAAGATCATATTCACGATCGTAGTTGGTGAGGGGGTTTTATCCATGTCTAAAGAGATAAAGAAAGGGTCTGTGAAGGGCCTAGTTAGTGAGGGGGTCGATCACGGGGTGGATAAGATAGTGGTAATCGACCTTTCGCAGGACGGGTTCAAAGATGACCTGATATACGATCTGCCTGAAGAGGATTACGAACTGTATATCGGCGGGATAGATAAGGACCCAGAATATTACGAAGATAGAGTGGACGGCGTGATGCTGGGTATAAAGGAGGCGATAGGATACCAGAAGAAGAGCTGAAAAAGACCATAGCTTTCATATTTCAAAGGATGGGTGAGGAAAGTGCGAAGAAGGATGACTTCATCTATACCGTTACCGGTGAATTGGGATGGTTCACGACCAAAGAGGTCAGGAAGCTGCTCGATATCTCACAGAAGAAGGGTTTTGTTTCTGTCAAGGACGATGTGGTCGAACCCTTTTTAGATTACAAGAAAGAAGATATCCCCCTTGGATTCAAACCATCAAAACGGATACTTGAAATAAAAGCTAAAGAAGACACTTTCCAGACACTTCTTAAAAGCATCGTGGACTCGACAGACGTTGATAGGAAAGAGATGATAGCGGAGGTCAACAAAGTCCAGAATGATATGAACGTAGATATAAAGACCGCACTCTTTCTAGCTGCTGATAGAAAAGGCATAGATGTCCCTGATAAAAGGGAGATGGTCGAGAAGGTCAGAACTGAGATATTAGGCGAAAGCTCGGGATGATTTGACCTAAGTATAGGAGAAACTTTATTAACAATCACTTTTAAGTATGAGTTGTTATATGAAGAGAAACCCTTATCACATTTAGATTAGGTGTATCACTATGGCAAGAATGCATGCAAGAAAACGAGGAAAATCAGGTTCCGACCGACCGTTCTTAACGGAGAATCCCGATTGGGTAGAGAAAGATAGCGACGAGATCGAAGATGTCGTGGTCAAATTGTACCAAGATGGTAAATCTACGAGTGAGATAGGAGTGGCACTCAGAGATCAATACGGTGTACCGAACGTCAAGCTGGCCACCGGTAAGAAAGTTACCGAGATACTTGAAGAAAACGACCTCAAAGAAGACCTCCCAGAAGATCTTTTGAATCTTATGGGTAGGGCCGTGAACCTTTACGAACACATGGAGATTAATCCAAAGGATACCATCAACAAGAGAGGCCTGCGCCTGATAGAATCCAAGATAAGGCGTTTGGCAAAATATTATCAGAAAGAAGGTGTCCTTCCAGAAGGATGGAAATATTCAAGAGAAAAGGCTGAGATGCTTACACAGTGAACTGTGAGAGGGGGAAATGTTTGATCTACCCGATGGTCTGAAGGAAAAATTCGAGAGGGCTGCGGAGATATTAGGGTCCCACGACAAGTTCCGGGTGGTCACTCATTATGACGCAGATGGTATATCAGCCGCCGCTGTTCTTTCTAGAGCTTTGATAAAAGCTCAAAAAGGTTTCCACATTTCTTTCGTACATTCTTTCCCGGATGAGATCCAGGAAGGTCTCCCACTGATCTTTTCCGATGTAGGCAATGCGGAACTAGAGAAGATCGCAGAAGTGGATGAACCGATAATCGTTATAGATCATCATAAAGTAGATAAAAAGGTGGATGAAGGCAGAGAAGATCATGTTTTCATAAATCCTCACGATCACGGTATCGACGGTGCTCAGGAGGTCAGCGGAGGGTCGTTGGCTTTCATATTGGCTCTGACATTCGACGAGAAGAATTGGACAAAAGTGATATTCGGTATGGCGGGCGCCGCTGCGGATAAACAGAACATCGGGGGTTTCAAGGGATTGAACAAAAAGATAATAGACAGTGCTGAAGAGAAAGGGGTTTTAGAGAAGACCGTCGATCTTTACATAGATGGCGATGGAGTTAAAGACGCGTTGATGAATGCGTGCGATCCATACTTTCCCGGGATATCGGGAAGAGAGAGGAAGATAGATCAGATCATAGAAAGATTGAACATCGATAGTGAAGCCCCGGTGGACGAGATATCAAAAAGGAAGAAAAGGAAACTGAACTCTCTGCTGGCTCTCTCCCTCATCGAACGGGACATACCTTCTCACGTGATAGAAAATATTCAGGGCCCGAGATATACTTCTTCAAACTTAGATCTCGATATGGATATCCTATACAAACTATTGAACTCGTGTTCAAGGTCTAACAACCCTGGTCTTGGTCTTTCTCTCTGTCTGGGCGAGGAGCGTTCCTTAGAAAAAGCGAAAGAGATAAGGAAGGGGTATAGAAAGGAGATGATATCAAAGCTTCATGCCCTTGAAGACGAAGGTATCGAACAGAAGAAGAATATCCAGTATTTTTTCGAGGAAAAGAAAGAGAGGAAAGGTGAATTGGCGGGTTTAGGGATGCTCTACATATTCGACCAGAGAAAACCAACATTTGGCATCACCGAGCTCGAGGAAGATGACCGTGCGGATATATCCGCTAGAGCTACGAAAGGTCTAGTTAAAAAGGGGGTGGATCTTGGTAGATTGTGTAATATAGCCGCAGGATCACTCCAGGGTAGAGGGGGCGGGCATGATATCGCTGCCGGTGCTACAGTACCTCTAGAGAACCTAGATGTGTTCCTGGACAAGATGGATGATGAGGTCGGACGCCGATTAGGCACGGTATGATCTGTAGTATAGGTCCGATATAAGAACATTAATAGAATACATTTTAGATACTTTTCAGTTATTGGAGATAACCCAGTTCACCGAAGATTTTATATCTATATTCTCTATTACTGAGGATAACTTAGAGCTTTGATATAAAAGGGGATAATAGTTTGCCTTTCGGTAAGAGTAAGGAACAGAAGATCGCAGACGAAGTTAAATCGATGATAGAGGAAGCTAAAAAAGAGCAGAGAAAAGGTGAGTCCAGTAAAGCTGTTTATGAATATCGTCGAGCACTTAGATTTTTAGGTAGCAGCAGTGGTGTTGTACATCAAAATCCAGATATCTTTTCTGACCTTTATCAACAGATCGGTAACGGTTTTTACAACGCTAACGAGAACGATCACGCTATCGAATGCTTCGAGAAAGCTTTGAACCTAGACCCGAAGAACGTGTCAGCCTGGTTGAGTAAGGCCATGACATACGTAAGCATGAACGAGATGAACGAATACGCTCTTCTGTGCTTTAACGAGGCCCTTAAACTAGAGCCTGAAAACGAGAAAGCTCTCCTCAACAAAGCTAACGTACTCAGGATACTCGGGAGAAAGGAAGAGGCCATCGAAACGTATCGGAATCTTGTAAACCTCAGTCCCAAGAACGTAAAACATATACATAAACTGGTAAAGAAGCACCCCGATGACGCTGATCTCTGGAGACTGGAAGCGGAGAATTTCAAGAAGATCGGGAAGAAAGATAAGGCAGCCAAGGCTTATGAAAAGGTCCTAGAACTGGAGCCCGATGACGAGGAGGCGATGGAACAGCTTTCAAAACTAAGACCAGACGACGAGCGGTTCTTAAGAGATAAAGCCGATAAGTTGATGGATCAGGGTAAGACCGATGAGGCCATAGAAATTTACGAAAAGATACTAGATAAGCATCCCGAGGATATGGGACTCATCGATGAGATCTTGGAAGGACAGCCAGAAAACACACAATTACTCAGGAAGAAAGCTGAGATACTGGAGAAAAAGGGTGAGAGGAAGAAAGCTCTAAAATATTATAAACAGATAAACGATATCAATCCAGAAGACATCACATATTTCAATAAAGCTATAGAACTCAACCCAGAAAACAAAACACTGCTCTACAAGAAAGCAGATGCCCTATATAATCAGGGAAAATTCAAGGGTGCTCTCGAGACCTATAAAAGATTACAAAAGTTGGGTGAAGACGATCTGGATATTTGGCACAATATCGGTGCCTGCCACTACCAGCTCGAAGATTACAGCGAAGCTATAAAGGATTTTGATAAAGTCCTCGAAAGGGACGACGACGAGATCACCGCTTGGCTGAGTAAGGGTGCTTCCCATTACGAGCTGGGGCAGCTTGATGACGCCATGGACTCTTTCAACGAGGTCGTCAAAAGGGAATCTGATACTCCGAGTGCGTGGTATTACAAGGCCAAGATAGCGGCCAAGCAGGATAATGTCAAGATGTTGAAGCCGCTGCTCACCAGAGCCGTGAACATGAACGAGGATTACAAGGAAGAAGTCATGGAAGACGAGGTATTCGCGAGCGTTAGAGACAATCCCGATATCAAATCCATAATTAGTTAAATGACCAGTATCTATTTTACATAGACATGGAAAAGATCGAGATAGTACCAGGGATCTTTTTGACCTCTGACCACTGCATTTATTACGAACCTAAAGAAGCTATCATCATAGCGGATCTTCATCTTGGTTACGAGGCATACCTCTCTGACCAGGGCATAACCGTTCCTTCTTACCAGAAGGAGAAGATACTGAACCGCTTATCTACGATCATAGAAAAATACCAGCCTAAGAGCATGGTGATCGTGGGTGATCTCAAGCACGAGTTCGGTAAGAACAGGGAGGATGAATTCCGAGATGTCATGGATGTCATGGAATTCATCACGGATAACACCAATCTGGCAGTTGTCCGGGGGAATCATGATAATTTCTTACAGACGATAACTAGTACGGTAGGAGTTCCGTTCTACCAGGAAAGTTTTGAGGTCGATGATCTCCTGATGGTCCATGGTCATAAAGAGATAAGTTCCGGTGAAGAGGAGTTTCTGGTTATGGGGCACGAGCATCCGTCTATCCTGATACGCGATGAAGTCGGTGCAGGAATGAAGCTACCTTGTTTCCTTTATCACGAAGAAGATAAGATACTCGTTTTACCCGCTTTCAGTCCCTTGGCGGAAGGGAGAGATGTCAGCAGAAAAATTTCTTTTTTCTCCGAGGCGTTAAGCAGTCGTGATATACCTATTGGAGAATTCAGAGTGTTCGTGATCTCGGAATCAGGTATAATCGATTTTCACACCCTGGCAGAGGTCCGAAAAGCCTATCCAGACATAATATGAAAAAGGGGAAAGGTTTAAATAGGCATAGACCTCCTTTTCATCTGAAAATAGTTGGGATTCATTATATTAATTTCGCAATATTAAGTACCTAATCACGAACTCAAGATCACTAAAATCATCATCCAAGTACGCACATGCCAGTGACTCAAAGTGAATAGATGATGGGTTCTGACTATTTTCATCGATAAATAAATCAAATATCAAAAGGTGTTTAAAATGGATATTGATCCAACAACGACAAAATACGTAATCAAATGCAAGTTAAAAGCCAGTGGTGTCGTAGAGAAACCGGATGTCGTAGGCGCTATATTCGGACAAACAGAAGGACTATTGGGCGATGAACTCGATCTCAGAGACCTACAGAAAAGCGGAAGGATGGGTAGGATTGAAGTCGAAGTCAATTCGTCTAAAGGTAAATCAGCAGGTACAGTAACTATACCTTCCAGTTTAGATCTAGTTGAAACTTCTATACTCGCAGCCGCCCTTGAAACGATAGATAGGGTCGGCCCCTGCAAGGCTGAGATAAATGTCGAGGAAGTAAGAGATGTCAGAGAAGCAAAGCGTCAGAAGATAATCGACAGGGCGAAAGAACTGCTTTCACAGGTGGTCCACGAGGGTATAATGACCTCGACGAGCTTGACAGAATCTGTCAGACAGGAAGTCCAGATGGAGGAAGTTCAAGAATTCGGGGAGGCTCATTCCCCTGCAGGTCCTAACGTGAAGGACTCCGATGCTATAGTTGTGGTGGAAGGCAGGTCAGATGTTCTGAACCTGTTGAAATACGGCATCAAGAACGCCATCGCTGTGGAGGGGACGAACGTTCCTAAGAGCGTCCAAGATCTCACATCCGAGAGGGTCACAACGGCCTTCGTCGACGGAGATAGAGGCGGGTCGCTGATACTGAAAGAACTTCTTGAAACTGCTGACATAGATTATGTCGCTGAAGCCCCCCAGAACAGTGAAGTCGAAGAACTTACGCAGAAACAGATCATCAAATCTCTGAGGAGCAAGATTCCGATAGACCAGTACCTGGAGATGTACGACCTGGAAGAGAAGAAAAAGAAAGCCAGTAAGAGCAGGAAAAAACAGAGGAAGCCGAAGAAAGAGAAACAGAAGAAAAAGGAAGAAGAAAAACCTAAGGAACCCAGCAAGGGTTATCAGAGATACAAAGAACTGCTTCAAGAAGTCAAAGGCGAAAAGAAAGCTCTTCTCCTGAACGGCAACGACGAAATCCAGGAAGAACTCCCTACCAGAGATCTTTCAGATTCACTCAAGGATAAGGAAGGCAAGGTCGAAAAGATAATCTTCGACGGTATAATCACCCAGAGATTGGTCGATGTGGCGTCCAGTATAGGCGTCAAGAAGCTGGTAGCCAGAAGGATAGGTAACATACCTAAACTTCCGACATCTATGGAACTGCTGTCACAGAAAGATCTTTAGACGATCTGGATCTCAACCCTTTTCTTTATTTTTCTTTATATACTACTATATTACCTAAAAAACCGCTTTCTGTGTTTTAAAAGATTAAAGCAGAATTTTTTTATATGAGGCATGTCGCTGGAAGTTCGATAACATGTCGAAATACGTTTATTCGTTTGAGGAAGGTAGTGCAGACCTAAAAGACCTGCTCGGGGGAAAGGGTTCGAACCTGGCAGAGATGACCAATATAGGTCTTAATGTTCCACCTGGCTTCACCGTGACAACGGAAGCTTGCTTGAAATATCTTGATGAGAACGAGCTTTCAGAAGAGATAGAGGAAGAGATGAAAGAGAAGATGGAAGAGCTGGAAGAGACCATGGGTCAGAAGTTCGGTGATCC
>JBNJFO010000040.1:1374-10890 GCA_051746905.1 Thermoplasmatota archaeon | reverse complement strand
CAAACAGATACGTTTCATTCTAATCCCAATATCCTCATAACTATAATTGTTACATTATATAACTCTTTTTTATCTTCAAGTAATTCCAACCGTAAATAAACAATTTATATCTAGTGCCCATTACCAACTACGATGAAACTCGTATTCTTGGGAACCGGCGGGAGCTACCCGTCACCGCAGAGGAACGTGACATCCACTGCGCTGAAGTACAAGGGAGATGTCTTACTCTTCGACTGCGGAGAGGGAACGCAAAGACAGCTCATGCGCTCGTCCCTCTCGTTCATGGAAACGAAGAAGATATTCATAACCCACTTCCACGGAGATCATTTCCTGGGCATCCCCGGCCTGATACAGAGCATGAAACTCAACGATCGGGAAGACCCGCTGGAGATCTACGGACCCAAGGGGATGACCGACCTGACAACTATCCTGATGAAATTGGGATATTTCAACCCCAGCTTCGAAGTAAAGATCCAGGACATCAACCCGGGTGCGGAGCTTAGATTCGATGATTACACTATAAAAGCGGTCGAAACGGATCACGGCATACCATCTTTAGCATACGGTTTCCAGGAAAAGACCAAGCCGGGGCGTTTCGACAAACAGAAAGCTCTGGACCTGGGCGTTCCCGAGGGTCCGTTATTCAGCAGGATCCAGAAGGGACATACCGTTGAAGTCGATGGAAAGACCATCCGACCGGAACAGATATTGGGCCCGCCCAGGCGAGGTAAGAAAGTAGTATTCTCCGGCGATACGAGACCGTCCTATGAGGTAATACAACTAGCTGAAGAAGCCGACGTCCTCGTGCACGAAGCCACTCTGGACAGATCGATGTCGGATAAAGCCATCGAGTTCGGACATTCCTCTGTAGATAAAGCGGCAGAGGTAGCTAAGAAAGCTAGAGTGAAAAGACTGTTCCTGAACCACATCAGCCCACGATACAAGGACCCTGAACCCTTGAAAGAACAGGCGAAAGAGATATTCGAGAAAACCGTGATACCCGACGACCTGGACGAATACGAGATATGATCGAATAGATGATATTCTTTCCGAAAATGATAAAATAGTAAGATCCAATGAGTGGTCAAGATGAGACACCTGATAAACTCTGTAATGAAGATGAAGGACGATATGCAGCCTACGAAGATACTGCTCTACACGGACAACAAAGAGCTGATGCAGGAGATGAGCGACAGGATAAACGATCTCCCGCTGATCATATCAACACACGAAGCACCTATGAGTTCTCTCTTACAAAGACCTAACGTACATCTCAGAAAAAATCACTATCCACCCTCGGTGGGTATAAACGTTCTACGGCAGGCCAAAGATCTAGTCCTATCCTGCTTATCAGAGGGATACCTGGACAGCTCGGATATGCTCCTGTTCGTCGTCTCCACAGATATCGATACGATATTGTCTTTCGAGATGGAGGATATAGGTGTCGCTAATCTGAAAGAAAGGGTCAGTGACAGGATAGATGTTAGAGTACTCGACGCGGCTTTCAACATAGGTTCTATGATAATAAGGGAGGGTAGAGAAGGTCTCCCCGCCGGAGCACTACTAACCCTAGGTGATGCAAGCAATGTTCTAAAACACTCTAAGGAATCAATCAAGAACCCCCTAGCGGGTTGTGATAGAGAGACACTCAACATCTTAGATGAAGGTAACAAGAACACGATCAAAGAATATTCGATGCTAGATGGAGCAATGGTGATCGATGAAAACGGTTATCCGATAGCTGCAGGTAGATATCTTCTTTTCAGCAAAGATCAGAACGTTACGGTAAAAGAAGGCCTAGGTGGTAGACACTTAGCAGCCGCTTCTATCACACATGAAACAAGAGCTATCGCCATCGTCGTTTCATCAGAAGGTACACTACGCATCTACAAGAACGGTGAAGAGATATACGGTATCGACCCTGTTTGAACAATATAAAATAAAAAAAGAAAATCAAAAAAAGGGTTTTTAGGATCTTTCTTTACCCTTCGAAGACTTCATCTTCTTCAGAAGTATCTTTTTCATCGTCTAGTTCTTCAGGCTCCTCTTCTATATCCTCTTCGAACTCTTCTTCAACCGGCTCTTCCTCTTCGAAGACTTCGTCTTCTTCAGCTACTTCTTCTTCAGCTGGTTCATCTTCAAAGAGGTCTTCTTCAGAAACTTCCTCTTCTTCAAAGGCTTCGTCTTCCTCTTCCTCGAACATCTCTTCTTCGCCAAGGTCTTCCTCTTTCTCATCGAAGAAGAATCCTTCTTCTCCTCCTTCATCGAAGAAATCAGCGTCTTCTGAGGTTTCTTTAGTTTTATCGCCATTTTTCCCCATAACGAACATAGTTATTATGATTATGAGGATGACGATAACGAGCGCACCTGCACCACCGTAGAACAACATCTCCCCACTACTGCTAGACGAAGTTGAGGTTGTTCCGGTACCGGTCGCTTCCATTGCTGCTACATCTATTCGGTCATCGTCTTCGTCGGAGAACTCTCCTAAAGATGCTTCAGCTTTAACCCTCACTCTCAGATCCGTTTTCACGTCCTCTGTGTGCAAAGTCGTTGTAAATGTTTGACCTTCATTCCCTATATTGTTGGTTTCTTCGAGCCATACTGAGCTCGTACTCCCTGGTATGATCGTTAGTTTGATAGATGGGTATTCTTCTAACGCTCGATCGAAACTAACCTCTATACCCGCTGATCCCCCAGATTCTATCTCACTTTCACTTATGGATACATCAAGTGAGAAGTATTCGTCGGTCGAGTGTATTGTAGAGATCGAGAAACTTTCACCCATGTTGGTCTCCATGGACGCGGAGGCGGTCAAAACTACATCCATCAAACCGCTGTCTATGTCCGGCGCTGAAAATGAGTATCTAGCTTGACCATTAGAATCGGTAACTGCGGTTGTTTTGTCTAATTCTCCGTTTGTTGCAGAAAGATCAATTGTAGCACCATTTACCGGGTTTCCGTATTGGTCGTTAACTATCACCGTGATACCTACCGAATCTCCGCTGTTAATGCTTTTCTGCATGGATATACTCACATCTAGCGACTCTTCAGTTTTCTTGTGAATTGACAAATAATTCTGTTTATTATCTGGACCATATGGGAAACCTGTTTTCCAATCGGTATATATGTCGTTCCTATAAACATGATACCTAGCAGGGAAATATATGACCGACATAGGGATTTTGTCCATGTACATCTCTTCCAAGTCTTTTATCGCCTCTTTCCTCTCTTCCAGATCTAATATCTTATTTGCTTCACTTATAGCGTTGTTGAAGTCAGTGTAATTGTAATCTATGAAATTCTTGGTTCCATTAGCATGGAATAATTCGTACATATTCCTGCCTGGATCCATAGATGATTTGTAAGTATTGACTGAAACGTCGTAGTTTCCCGTACTCTCGTTCTCATCTATCTGTTCGAAACCCATAATGCGGCTTTGAGAATCGACGTACACGTCGTTGAAACCGCCATCACCAGCCAGTGTACTTCCTATCAGGTTGAGTTTAGAATCTACCTTGCTACCAGGGTAATTCACATCCAATTCGAAATCCTCACCATCGGGAAGTTCTTTCCATCCGTCAGCATCCCAATCGAAATAATTTGCATCTTCTAGCCCATCATCCGCTTTATGGAGGTCGTATGTGGAAGATACTACGTTAGGATTATACCATTGTGTATCTGCAGGGGAAACAGTTGATGCTCCTTCCAATGCTCTACCCCCTAGTATGTTGTTAACGATGTTAGTTCTGTTATACACCTTATCTATTGCTTTTCTGAACTGAGTTGCGGATTCTTTGGTAACACCGTTTTCCCCGTCATCTAACGGAGGAGAATTGGAGTTATAGGCAACATAAACGAACTCGTTTTTATTCATACTTAAAAGGTTCATATATGCTGAATCGATAAAAGCTATGTAATTAGAAGGATAGACCGATTTGATCATATCCAGTTCATCTGTGGCAATATCGTATATGGCTCCTGCGGCATTTTCTTCTGCGGGACCAAGGATGTTGGAACCAAGATAATTCTTGGCTTTTGGCACAGCTATTTTACTATAGCGCTTAAATGAAATGCCATCTATGTAAGGTCTTCCCTGGAAGTAATCTTCATTCGTCGTGACATTAGCGTATGTCATGGAATATGTGTAATCTGCAGTTACGGTACTTTCAGCAGTATATGGGAACGATGTAACTTTCCCCGTGGTCATATCGATATCGTACTCAGAATCTGAAACTTCGCTTTTACTGCCGTTAACTGTTTCGTAAATAGTAACATCTTCAAGGAATCCGTGTACCAAGTTGATCTCGGTTTTTTCTATATCTCTGTCCGTAGCTTCCCTAACAAATTCATCTTCCACAGTAAGTGTTGATGTTTCTTTGGTGAAATTTTTGAATGGTCCAGTACCCATATCCGTAGTTCCTTCTTTAACGATCGGTACTCTGATCCCTTCTGTCATGAAGAACGCGGGATTCAGTTCCGAGAGTGTGAATGTTACAGAATAATCATCGGTACTGCTCATATCTTCTATCGGAGTCGAAAGGCCTCCTTCGTAATTTTCATAAGAATAGATTACGTCTGAAGCAGTAAGTTCAGACCCATCCCAGAACTCTATACCTTCTTTTAAACTTACAGTAACGGTCATATCATCGGTAGTCCATTCTTCAGCTATACAAGGCATCATCCTTCCAGATTCTACGTCCCGTACAGCTAATGAATCATACATTATCTCGACAATTGACATGTCACTTTCATCGCTCGTACTCAAAGGTATGATCTCGTCGTTTGGTTCCTCCAAGATAGCAACCTTCAAAGTGCCTCCATACATCATTTCTTCTTCTGCGGATGAAGTATACGGGACAATGGTAGTCGCCATCAGTGAGATGAACAACATCACTATCAAAATAATCGTTGAACTTCTTAGCCCGTACATCATTTTATTCCTTCTCATTGTTGTAATCCTCCTATATAAATAAAGAGTTGGCTCTCAAATTTGATAGAGGTTCTAATTGCTTGGATATATTTATAAGTTTTCGAAGTAAGATAAAATAAAACAACACGAATAAACGTTCTGAGTGTCGGCATCGAAAATGAATATATATAACCCCAATATGTTTACATAGTGAAATGATGTCAGATAGTAATATTAAATTAAGATTTTTGGGAGGGGCGTCGGAAGTCGGTGCTCTGTCGATGGTGATGCAGTACAGGGATACCAGTTTGATCTTCGATCACGGTATGCTCCCGGCAGAACCGCCAGAATACCCGATGCGACCACCCATAGTAGATGTAGCGTTATTAACACATTCTCATCTAGATCACTGCGGGATGATGCCCTCTTTGATAAGGATGAACGATGTAGGTATATTGGCAACACATCCAACCGTGGAAGTTTCAGAATTGCTCCTATATGACAGTTTGAAGATATCGGATATAGAAGGTTACCCAAAGCATTTCGATAAGATAGATATCAAGAATACCAAAGCGGCCTTCGATCTTGTAGGTTTCAACTCAAAGAGAGATATAGGTGGCCTTGAGATAGAAGCACACTCAGCGGGCCACATACCCGGATCGACGATGTACGAGATGCGCGGAGAAGAGACCACCCTTTTCACGGGAGATATCAATACCATGAACAACAGGTTGATGTGGGGCGCCCACCCTGTGAAATGCGACAACCTGATAATGGAGACCACTTATGGTGGCGAAGATCACCCAGATAGATTGGAAACCGAGAAAGAATTCTTGGATAAGATCGACGAGACGCTGGATAAAGGCGGTCAAGCCATAGTTCCAGTGTTCGCCGTTGGTCGAACACAAGAGATACTTATGGTGCTCAACGATAACGATTACGATGTTTGGTACGACGGTATGGGTCGGACAGTGGGCAGGATCTACCAGAACCACGAAGGCTTCATCAGATCGCACAGCGCTTTGAAAAATGCGATGAACTCTGCAAATGAAGTAAAATCACACTCGAGCAGGAAAAAAGCCATGGACGCTGAAGTGGTAGTATCCACCAGCGGGATGATCGAGGGTGGCCCGGTTCTTAGTTATATAATCGATAAGAGGAAGGACCCGAACACATCTATCATGATGACAGGTTATCAGGTACCTGGAACCAACGGTGAAAGACTGCTCGAACACGGGATGATCAGGGATAAAGGCGCAACGATACCTATCGAGTGCAACATCGAAAGGTACGATTTCTCAGCACACGCCGGCCATTCTGAACTGGTCGAATTCGCCAAGGGCTGCGACCCGGAGAAGATAGTGCTGATGCACGGTGATAACAGAGAGATGGTAGCGGAAGATCTGTCGGAATTCGATGTTTACATGCCCATCGAGGGCGAGGAGATAGCTCTGTAAAACTGAAATCTCTAATATAATATATTATATATCATCATATACTTGTAAGGTATCATGAGGCGTTCGTCATGGATTGGATGATCAGAAAGGATATCCGTGGATTTTTGGAAGAAGACCTGGGGTACGGTGACATAACGACAGGACTTTTCGAGCCATCTACAAGTTCTGAGGGGAAAGAGATGATCAAGGCTGAGATAACCGCTAAAGAAGAGCTGGTTGTCAGCGGGTTGAACGAAGCAGCCGTGGTTTTTGACGAACTAGGGGCCGAGACAAAGATATTATTCAAAGCAGGTGAGCAGGTCGAGGAGGGAGAGATATTGATGGTGGTCAAAGGGGATATATCGTCCTTACTCAGCGCTGAACGTCTAGCTCTCAACATCATCATGAGGATGTCCGGCATAGCCACCAAAGTTCACCGGATGGTGGACGAAGCCGGTGATACTGCGATAGCTGCAACTAGAAAAACGACACCCGGCTTCAGAAGGTTCGAGAAGAAGGCCGTGGAGGACGGAGGGGGCGATACACACAGGTTCCGGCTGGACGATATGGTGCTGATAAAAGATAATCATATCCGTGCTGCTGGAGGGGTAGAAGAAGCTCTAGAGAGGGCGAAGAAAGCTTCGTTCTCGAAGAAGGTAGATATCGAAGTCACTTCCATGGATGAAGCGATGACAGCCGCCGAGAACGGTGCGGATATCATAATGCTGGATAACATGGAACCTGAGGAAGTGAAGGAGATATACCAAGAGATCAAAAAGATCGATGAGGGCATACTAGTAGAGGTCTCCGGGGGTATAGACGAGACCAACTTCAAGGATTATGTCGGAAGAGCGGATATCATCTCATCTGGCTCTATCACACATTCAGTGGATTCCGCAGACGTTTCGATGAACATAGTGGACGTATCATACAGATCCGGGGAGTGAGAATATAGAGTACATCCCTCTTGCTAGGTTCTTCGTAGGCATCATTTTTTTATTGGTTGCTGCCGGGAAGGATCTGAAAACGAGGCAGGTCCCTAACGAACTCTGGATAGTTATGGGAAGCATAGCATCTGTGATATTGGCGTTGGATATCTTCCTACGAGGGGCAGGATGGAAGTATTATCTTATTTTCATACCTATACTCGTCCTGTTCATGGAGGCCTTCTACGAGAGACCGCTCTTATACGAAGATGGGAAGGTCAACATACTGGTACTGGGCTGGTTGGTACTGCCCTTGGTTACATTCTTCTACCAGATCTTCGAGATCGGAGATAAAACACTATTTTGGTCTTTAGCGACGATACCGATAATGATGCTGTTGATATTCCTGTTCTATTTCTTCAGATTGATCTACGGTGGAGCAGATGCTAAAGCTCTTCTTGTCATAGCTGTTCTAGTGCCCTTCTATCCTCGGATTGAGATCTTGAATCTATTCGAGATGTCTGCAGAGGTCATTCAAGCGATGCAGTTATTCTTCCCGTTCACCCTTGTTATACTTTTGAATTCTTCACTGATACTTCTGATACTGCCGCTGATATACTTCTTCATCAACCTCAAGAACGGTGATATCGGTTTTCCCCAGATGTTCTTCGGTTACAGGAAAAAAGTGGATGAGATACCCGACAGTTTCGTCTGGCCGATGGAATATTATGAAGGCGGTGAGAAGAGATTCCAATACATGCCGAGGGGGGATTCTGAAGAAGATTACCGTTCTCTTCTAGAGCATGATGAAAGGATCGTTTGGGTCACTCCAAAGATCCCGTTCTTGGTCCCGATGTGCATTGGATTCCTGCTATCATATGTCATAGGAAACCCCATATTGCTTCTATTTTAACTTTCTTGGAAACGTTTATTTGAGTCGAAGTAAAAACACTAATAATAGTTTGCGTAAGGTTTAAATATGAGACCCCTCGTGTTGTATATACTTTACTCTATAACAAAATAGTAGGGACGTATAACGTGAATATCCGAGGAAATATCGATAGAATATCCCCTCGAGGGAAGATAATCGCCCGATTTTCGGAAGCCGTACCTATAGGGAGTAGGGTGTTCGATAACAAGAACAGTGACGTAGGATCGGTCACCTGGATCTTTGGACCAGTGGATAGACCATACGTCGAGATAAAACCTTTTTCCAAGACCCATACACGATTGACGAGTTCGGGAAGAGAGATATACGTAGAGGAGGAAAAAGATGAATGAAGAAGATAGTACCATAGAGAAAAAAGAAGAAAAGAAGGTAGAGAAAGTCACCGAGTGTCCAGAATGCGGCAGTAGGCATCTGGCACAAGATTACGATAGGGGGGAATTGGTTTGTGAAGAATGCGGTTTGGTCATAGATGAACAGTTTGTGGACGAGGGACCTGAATGGAGGGCCTTCGATATGCAGCAGGAAGAGAGCAGGGCTAGAACGGGAGCGCCCATGACCCAGATGGTCCACGATAAGGGATTATCGACCGGTATCGATAGATCCAATCGAGATTCTTACGGCAAGGCGATACCAAGCAAGAAGAAAGCTCAGATCTATCGTCTTAGGAAGTGGCAGAGAAGGATACGTGTTTCTGACGCTACTGAACGGAACTTGGCTTATGCATTGACGGAACTGGATAGGCTGGCCTCCACCATGGGGCTGCCGAAAAATATCCGTGAGAGCGCTGCCGTGATCTATAGGAAAGCCGTGAAAAAGAATCTGATCAGAGGTAGGAGCATCAACAGCGTTGTAGCTTCTTCGCTTTACGCGGCCTGTAGAAAAGCCGGCGTGCCCAGGACACTGGACGAGGTGGCGGAATCCACGTCTTCAGATAGGAAGGAGATCGGTAGGACCTATAGGTTCTTGAGCAGAGAATTGGTACTGAAACTGAAACCTACACGGCCGGAAGAGTACCTGAGCAGGTTCTGCAGCGAGTTAGGATTGGACGGCAAGGTCCAGAGGATGGCTGAAGATATATTGAAGCAGGCCGAGGAGCAGGAACTTGTATCCGGTAAAGGACCAACAGGTTTAGCAGCAGCTTCGATATACATCTCTTCGATCAAGTCTAACCAGAGAAGAACGCAGCGGGAAGTGGCCGATGTGGCTGCGGTGACGGAAGTTACAGTTAGGAACAGGTACAAAGAGCTGGTCGAAGAGCTCGAGATATCGGTCGACGTGTGAAGTCGGTTGACC
>JBNJFO010000040.1:0-1364 GCA_051746905.1 Thermoplasmatota archaeon | reverse complement strand
GTTTATTTTTTTGTTTCTATACTTTATGAATTCTTTATGAATGATAGTCACCATAATGTTTATATGTTTAAATACGATTATGATAATCATGATTAAACAGTTTGTTAACAGGGAGAGGGAATTGGAATGGATGGAGGAACAACACTCTGAGGATAGTGCCTTCATGATAATATATGGAAGGAGAAGGGTCGGGAAAACAGAGTTGATAAAAGAGTTCGTTAAGGAGAAAGGCCATGTTTACTATCTAGCTACCAAAAAATCCGAGAGAGAAAATATCAAGGATCTTCAAGGCCAGATGGCAGAATATTTGGATGACGAGGTATTTGATGATATCGAGTTCGATGGTTGGGAACCCCTCTTCAAAGAATTCTTAAAGAGGAGAGAAGAAGGAGTAGTGATAGCTGTAGACGAGTTCCCGTATCTCATAGAATTGAACGATTCAGTGCCATCGGTTTTTCAAAAGATTTGGGACGAGAACTTGAAAGGAAATGATGTAACTTTGATCCTTTGCGGTTCATCCATAGGTATGATGGAGACCCACGTTCTCGGGTATAAAAGTCCACTATACGGTAGGAGAACCGGCCAATGGAAGCTGAAACCTTTTAGATTTGCTGAGTTAAAAGAATTCTTCCCGGATAAAGATGTGGAAGAAAGACTGCGTTTTTATTCTTTCTTGGACGGCATACCACAGTACCTGGATCTGATGGATGCTGATAAGAACGTGGATTGGAATCTCAAGAATAAATTGATGAAGAAGGGCGCTTACCTTTACGAAGAGGCTGAAAACCTGCTGGTTCAAGAGGTGAGAAAACTCAGCAATTATTTTTCTATACTCCATGCGATTGCAGAAGGTAACACTAGGTATGGAGAGATATGCAACCGGGCGGGGTTGAGCAAATCCTTGGTTTCACAGTACCTGAAAAACCTGCGAGACCTCCACGTAGTGGAGAAGGAGTTCCCGGTAACCCAGAACAAGGAAAGTCGGAACGCACTCTATAAGTTGACCGACAATTATTACGACTTCTGGTTCGAGTTTATCTACTCTCACAGAAGCATGCTGGAAGAGGGCAAGATCAAGAAGGTTTTGAAGAATGAAGAGAAGAATATCAAGAGACATACCTCCTTCGTTTTCGAACAGGTTTGCAGGGAATATCTGCAGGGAGATTGGGACAAAGTAGGTAGATGGTGGAGAAAAGGTGAAGAGATCGATGTAGCCGGTTTGAGAGGGGATGACGAGATCATCTTCGGTGAATGTAAGTGGAGTAAGAATAAGGTCGGGGTTGGCGTATTCTATGATCTGAAAGAGAAAGCTGGGAAAGTTAGAGGGGGTGGAAAGGATAGAAACGAGAGATTTATATTGTTCT
>JBNJFO010000039.1:3837-10922 GCA_051746905.1 Thermoplasmatota archaeon | reverse complement strand
GAGAAACAGAGAGGGGTCCTTTTAGCGGGTTCTCCCGGAGCGGGTAAGAGCACGCTGGCTCAGGCCATCGCCGAGTATCTGGTAAAGAAAGATTTTATCGTAAAGACCATGGAAGAACCGAGAGATCTGCAGGTCATGGACGAGATAACACAGTACACATCTCTAGACGGAGATATCTCGGAAACGGCCGACGTCCTTCTTCTAGTGAGGCCGGATTATACCATCTACGACGAGGTCAGGAAGACACCTCACTTCAAGGTCTTCGCAGATATGAGGTTGGCCGGTGTAGGTATGATAGGGGTAACCCATGCTAACCGGGCTATAGATGCCTTACAGAGGTTGATAGGTAGGGTCGAGTTGGGCATGGTGCCACAGGTGGTGGATACAGTTGTCTTTGTAGATGAAGCATCCATCGGAAAAGTCTATGATATCAACTATACGGTGAAGGTCCCAGCAGGTATGATGGAGCAGGACCTAGCTAGACCTGTCATCGAGGTGAGAGATTTTGAGACAGGAGAGCCGGAATACGAGATATACAGCTTCGGGGAACAGGTTGTCGTCATGCCCATCGAAGCTGGAGAAGGCGCGCAAACGAGTCCCGTTTGGTATTACGCTGAGAGAGAGATAGAAGGTCAGTTGAGCAGGCATGTCAGGGGTCCGGTAGATGTCGAAGTTACCTCTCCAGATTCTATAAAGGTATATGTTCCAGATGATCAGATACCCGCGATACTAGGAAAGGGCGGTAAGAGGATAAAAGAGATAGAAGAGGAGATGGGTCTGAATATCAACGTGAATTCTCTGAAAGAAAGAGGCAAAGCAGGTAAGCAGAAAGCTTCTCGCCAACCCAGGGAGAGTGTGGAGGTATATGAAGAAAAAGATAAAGTGACGATATTGGCAGGGGGCCATAGGGCGGGAGATAAAGTGGACGTTTTTGCCGGAAGGGATTTTCTATTCAACGCGACAGTAGGTGGAGATGGAACGATAAGCATCCGTAAAAGCACAGAGGCCGCTAAAAGTCTTTTAAAGAAATTCAGAAAGGGTAAGAAGATAAAGATATCCTGATCATCATCTCTTCACTTTTTGCACCATGTAGTTCAGCTTGGGTAGTATCAATTTTTCCATACCCATCTTGACCCCCACTTCAGAGCACGGCATCGAGAAAACTAACTGTCGGTCATTTATGCCTGCTACAGCTCTACAGAGTATCGCTGACGGACCTATATCTTTATAACTAAAAGAACGGAACAGTTCTCCAAAACCTTGAAGTTCTGTATCGATAACATCCTTAACAGCGTCAGGTGTTACCGCTTTACTACCTATGCCCGTCCCACCGCTCAATATGTATACCTGGGCATCTTGTGTTGAAAGTTCATCCTTTATCTCTTTTATATCATCATTCACGACCAAATAAGAAACTATCTCGTGGCCCTCTCTTTCTAACATATCTTTTATCAGCTTTCCAGACTTATCATCATCTTTATTTTTGACATCTCCGACTGATATTATCTTGCATCTGATACTATCCCTGGTCTTTTTTTTATACATATATATCATCAGGTTTTGTCGATCAGTATCTTTTCATCATCTTCTGTTATTTCTTCCTTCCAGATCGGGACCCTCTCTTTCAATCGATCCATGCAGTATTCACAAGCCTGGAATGCCGCCGTTCGATGAGCCGCTGAGACTATGACACATGCTATATCCTCTCCTACGTCGAAAAAACCGTACCTCTGGATTATGGTTATATCATTGACGTCGAAATTTAGAAGGGCTTCTTCCCTCACCTTTTTCAATTCCTGAAGGGTGATATCCTCGTACTTTTCAAGCTCCAATTTGGTGACGGATTTTCCTCGGTTAAATCCTCTGACAACTTCATTCAATATGACAACAGCTCCGTCTTCTTCAGCCAATATCTCGTCCTTCAATCCGTCTAAAGACAACTTATCCTCTGTCAACAGTGTTCTTCCCATTCTATCTACACCGTTCCTGTCATGATACCTTTCTATATTAGGGGTGGCTTCTATAAGTTTTTATTCGATTTTCATAAAGCTTTAAAGGACCTCACTTCCCGGAGATACTTCACGGTCGACACCTACACCGCCTTTGTCATCTTTCAGCAGCGTTGCCACATCGTTCTTTACCAAAGCGGCTAACAATCCTTCCACACCTGGTTCACCTTGCAGATCGTATTCCTTATCGGCTTTGAAGACTCCGTCCTCTACCTTTCCTACGACGAATTCATATTCTTGAAAATCGCTGAAAGATATCTGTTCCGCTCCTTTTGTCGTACCTACGATCTGAGCACCAACTTCTCCTTCCGGCTCTAACAGCGAAACGATATCGTCGTCCTGCGCCGCCAGCATCATGCCTTCAGACTTAACGCCTCTCAGCTTGGCGGGTTCGAGATTGGTAACAACCACTATCTTCTTTCCTTCCATCTCATCCTTGTCGTAGTACGGTTTCAGTCCGGCTACCAGTGTTCTTTGTTCATCTCCTAGATCGACTCTAGTGATGTACAACTTATCCGCATTAGGATGCTCATGAACTTCAGATATCTTTCCTACTCTAAGGTCTAGCTTTTGCATGGGTTTCATCTCCTCTTCTTCTTTCTGGATCTCATCTAGATCTATGTTCTTGTAAAGGGGTTCTGGCTTCTCTAATTTGAAACCTGTATTTAGTCCTTCATCCGCATCTTCCCACGATACCTCGTGGATATCTCCATCCTCACCTATCATCTCACGGAGTCTAGATGTGCTGTACGGTAGATAGGGCGAACCGGCTATCGAGAGCGCTTTCACGATCCTGAGCGAGATGTTCAGTATAGTGCTGCATCTCTTTTCGTCCTCTTTGTACACGCTCCACGGCTCCATGTCGTTGAAGTACCGGTTCCCTTCTCTAGAGAGCTGGAGTAGTGCTTTTAAACCGTCTTTGAACCGCCTGTCGGCTATGCATTCACCGACTTTATCCACTTTCTCTTCGATGATATCTAAGATCTCTTCATCTCTCTCTTCGAGTTCACCCGCTTCCGGGATCTTTCCTACCTTGGAATGGGTGAATGAGAGGACCCTGTGGATGAAGTTACCCAGATTACCGACCAATTCAGAGTTGTTCTTCTCAGCGAAATCTTCCATGGAGAAGTTCGTGTCCTTGAGTTCCGGCATTATCATGGTTATGTAGTACCTGATAGCGTCGGCGTCGAACTGTTCGAGCAGATCATGTAGGGAAACTATACGACCCCGACTGGTGGAGAACTGCTCTCCCTCTAATCTCATGTACTGGTTAGCGGGAACGTCGTATGGCAGATTGAGTTCTTCATCATATCCCATCAACATCGCCGGCCAGATTATGGTGTGGAAAGGTATGTTGTCTTTCGCTAGGAAATAGTAATGTTCGCAGTCCGGGTTCTTCCAAAAGACCTCCCAACTGTCATCTGTTTTTTCGGACCACTTGATAGATGTCGATAGGTATCCGATGACCGCTTCGAACCAGACGTAGATCTTCTTATCTTCGTATCCCTCCACAGGAACCGAGATACCCCATTCCATGTCTCTAGATATCGGCCGATCTTCCAACCCTCTATCCAGCCAGCTTTTAGTGAAGTTGAGAACGTGGTTCTTCCAGTAGTCTTTATCTGAGATATAATCCTCTAGTTTTTCTTGAAATGCGGATAATTTCAGGAAGAAATGTTCGCTCTCTTTGAGTCCGGGTTCTCCCCCACAGAACATACATCTGGGATCGATGAGATCTTCTGGATCGAGAAGTAGGCCGCACTCGTCACACTGGTCACCCTTGACATCTTCCTGGCCGCAGTTGGGACAGGTGCCCACGACATACCTATCCGGTAGGAATTTCTCGCAGTGCGGGCAGTAGAAAGTCTCCATCTTATCTCTGTAGATGTATCCCTTATCGTGCAGCGTGCTGAAGATGTCTTTCGCAACTCTCTTGTGGGTCGGGTTCATGGTATAAGTGAAAAGAGTGAATTCTACTCCGAGGTCTTCGATGGCTTTGCTGTTTATATCGTGATACTTCTCCGCAACACCTTTCGGTGTGAGCCCTTCTTGTTCGGCTGTAACGGTCACCGGAGTTCCGTGCTGGTCGGATCCAGAGACCATGAGAACTTCGTTACCTACGAGCTCGTGATACTTCTTGAAAATGTCCGGCGGAAGGTAACATCCGCCCACCTGGCCTATGTGTATCGGACCGTTGGCGTAGGGCCATGCGACACCTATCAATATCCGCTTCATGGTGGTAGGGAAGACCTTCTTGAATAAATAATTTAATCCCTCCGAGGGGGCCGCGGGGCTGAATAGATTAAGGGTCTAGGTTGGCCGCGTTGAATTCTTTACGGGTAAATGCCCAAAAGGTTTTAAAATGAAGGACATCAAGTAAACTTCGATGCCACACTGTGGTAATAAGAGGAGATAGATATGATATGGAAAAGATACCTGCTGGCGATCCTAGTCGGTACCCTTCTGACGTTCTCCGCACTTTCAATAGGGGTATCTCCGACAGGAGCTCTAGAAACCGATACTAAAGGAGATGGGTCCTTCGAGGTAAATATTAGGCTGGAGAAAAGAGATGTTGCAGAGGGCGAAGAAGCTGTTGTTAACTATACTATCGAGAATACCGGAGGGGAAGACACCCAGGACATCGAGTTCACTGTATACTTCAGGGACGAAGTGCATTATGAGGATGTAGAGGAGAACCTCACCATATCTGCGGGTGAGAAGCATGAATCCCAGTTCGTTTGGAGTACAGAAGAAGTGGATGAGGGAAGATATGTGGTAGAAGTCGCAAGTCAAAACGACCATGATGACAGTTCCCTGGAGGTCTTGAAACCAAACGTGTTTGCTGTGGACACCTGGATAAAGGAAAGGGAAGCTACGGTAGGGGAAGAAGTGGTGATCAACTATGAGATCACGAACACGAAGTCAGAGGAAGATACCCAGGATATAGCTTTGAGTGTTTACCGCGAGGACGAAGTCGTCCACGAGGACGTGAAGAAGAGCGTTACTATACCCTCATGGGAAAAGAATGGATCCCAGTTCGTCTGGGGTACAGAAGAAGGGGATGCGGGAAGATATGTATTGGAAGTCGCAAGTGAGGATGATCGAAAGAACAGTTCTCTAGAAGTCTTGAAACCAAACTCATTCACGGTGAATACACGGTTAGAGGAAAGGGAGATAACAGAGGGTGAAGATGCAGTGATGAATTATGAGATCACGAGTACGAAGTCAGAAGAAGATACCCAAGATATAGAATTCACCGTTTACCGCGAGGACGAAGTCGTACACGAGGATGTTGAGAAGAGCGTTACCATATCACCGGATGGAATTCATGAATCCCAGTTCACCTGGAGTACTGAGGAAGGGGATGCCGGGAGCTATTCCTTAGAAGTTTCGATCGAGAACGAGAAAAATGGTCATCCTCTAGAGGTTCTGAAAACAGACGCGTTTATGGTACAGACGAGCCTTGCTGAAAGAGAGATAGAGGAAGGAGATGAAGCGGTCCTCACTTACACGATCAATAATACAAAAACAGAAGAGGAGACCCAGGACATCGAGTTCACAGTCTTCTACTTGGATGAAGTCGTCCACGAGGACGTTGAGAAAGGGGTTTCTGTACTAGCAGGTGAAACGTATGAAGGGGAGTTCGTCTGGAGTACGGAAGAAGGCGACGCCAAGGAGGCATACCGGTTGGAGGTCGCCAGCGAAGACGATGAGAATGAGGAACGGCTTACGGTCCTGAAGGCAGAGGCATTTGCAGTGGACACAAGATTAAAGGAAAGAAAGGTAGTGGAAGGTGAAAAAGCGGTCATCAATTATCAGATCAGAAACACGAAGACAGGAGAAGATACCCAGGACATCGAGTTCACAGTTTACTTCAGGGATGAAGTCGTCCACGAAGACGTTGAAAGGGACGTCACCATATCACCGGACGGAATTCATGAATCTCAGTTCATTTGGAGCACAGAGAAAGGCGATGCAGAGGATGGATATCGATTGGAGGTCGCCAGCGAAGACGATGAAGACGATAGCCGACTGACAGTACTGAAAACGGGCGCATTCACGGTGCAGATATCTCTCGAGAAAAAAAGTATATCTGAGGGTGAAGAAGCCGTGGTGAATTATGAGATCAGGAATACCGGTGGAGAAGATACTCAGGATATCGAGTTCCGGATAGACGAGGAAGTGTTTGAGACTAATCAAGACCTAAACCTCGGGGGCAATGATACCTACGAAGGCAGATTCACCTGGCAGACTGAAGAAGGTGACTCCGGCGACCACTTGATAGAGGTAGCGAGCGAAGATGATAACCAGAGTAAGATGCTGACCGTAGAGGGAGAAGGCGGGACCGACGAAGATGAAGGTGCAGAGGGCGAATCACCTGGATTCACATCGGCCCTCCTGTTATCTGCACTGGCCATAGCCGTGGTGATCTACCACAAAAAGAAACGGTGAAGATCGGTGAGTTGCGGGAAACCTCTTTCCTGATTTTCTTTTTTATCCGTGATAACCTACCTGTCAATATTGACGGATGGATTTAGGTGTGAAGAATGCTCTTATAACTGATTGGTTACCTAAAAGCGTTTCCTAGAGGTCAGTGAAGATTCTTCCAATGCATTTTTTACTCATTCCAATCGCAAAAAATGGCACAAGTCAGAATTTCTAGCGAAATTCCAACAATGCATTCAATTCTTCCCTCTGGTCAGTATTGAATGCAGGCCACAGAATCACAGATTCTGCTTCTGCATTTTTTAATCGCTTCACTCGAAAAAAATGCAGGCGACGGGATTCTGGTAAGAATTACAAAAGTAATTCTCACAGCTCATCTATTACAAATAGATTCGCGAACTAAAGTTCTCATCTCTCTGCCTCCACTTTCCTCCCGTTGGTCGTAAAATGCAGGCGCCGGGATTCTGTTCAGAATCAAAGATTCTAAACGCTCACTAATCAAAGATTAGCTCACGAACAAAGTTCTCATCCCTCTGCCTCCACTTTCCTCCCGTTGGTCGTAAAATGCAGGCGCCGGGATTCTGTTCAGAATCAAAGATTCTAAACGCTCACTAATCAAAGATTAGCTCA
>JBNJFO010000039.1:0-3737 GCA_051746905.1 Thermoplasmatota archaeon | reverse complement strand
CTCTGCCTCCACTTTCCTCCCGTTGGTCGTAAAATGCAGGCGCCGGGATTCTGTTCAGAATCAAAGATTCTAAACGCTCACTAATCAAAGATTAGCTCACGAACAAAGTTCTCATCCCTCTGCCTCCACTTTCCTCCCGTTGGTCGTAAAATGCAGGCGCCGGGATTCGAACCCGGGCAATTAGCTTGGAAGGCTAAGATCCTAGCCAGACTAGATCACGCCTGCATGCTGTGGGATAGTAGGAAAATAAGTAGTGATATTAATCATTTTGGCTCGATGAATTTCTTAGATTTGGTGCCCTTAAAATATATCTTTGGATCAATCTTCAGAGGATGTTATCTCCTCTTCTTCGTCTTCACCTTCATCCTCATCTTCTTCCTTCCAATATATTAAAAGTATCACGGATAAAACAACTGCGCTGATGATCACCAATATCCAATAAGGGAAACCGGATTCATCATCTGTATCTATTGCATCTTCTTCCCCTTCATTTTCAGTATCAGCATGTTCTTGATCTCCTGTGCTTTCGGGCTGCGATGCTTCAACGATCTTATATGCGGTGTTGTCGGATTCTAAATTCTCTTCCACACTATCGTTATAATCCGCTATCAACCATACGACTTGGCTAGATGACGACAGGGTGTATGAAAAATCAATTGTTTTAGATTCATTTGCACCTAAATAAAGAGCTCTCCACCCTGTGATGTTGTCCTTCTCATCCACGGAAAATACTACATCGAAATCAGATGAAACAGTTCCCTTATTTTCTATAACTCCACTAACCGTTATCTCATCACCTACATATAAATCATCTTCTGGTGAAATCCTTAGATTCGACACAGATATTTCCGAGGTCTTTTTTAGAACTGATATTGTTATATTCCTAGTTGAGTTTATTTTATTTTCCTCGTCTATAGTGCCATTCGGGTCGACTATAAACCATAAGGTATGAATTCCATTAACGGCATCCCATTCTACTTCGATGCTTTCTTTTTGGTCAACCCCCAACTCTAAATCGAACCATTTGGAATGATTATTATCGTTATCGATGAAAAATAATATTGATGTATTAACATCTAAGGATCCTTCGTTCCATATCTCTGTTTTAAGATCGATCATATCTCCTTCCCAAACTATTTCAGGTATGTCTGTCTCGATAACTCCCATCCCGATAGACGGTTTCCTTTCTTCTGCGGTATAAGTAGCGTTTATGATATTGTTATTTAAGTTATCATCATCACTGATGTTATGCGCTCTGATCCAGATCTTGTGATCACCACTCACAGCGATGGTCGTGAATTCACACACCGTTTTTCCGCCTGAAGAAAGGTTCATATTTTTAGTGGATATTATATCCTCTATCTCGTTTATGCTCATCGAAATATCTAAATCGGTATAAGCCGATCCGAGATTCTTCACGGTAACCTCTACATTGATGGTGTCATCTTTATAATAATCTGTATCTATAGGATGTAGTTTTATCGATGTCAATGCTATATCGGGTTTTGGTGTAGAGGTAACCCTCAGGTGATGAAACGTTGAATTTGAAACATCGTATTCCTCAGAATCGATGGTCACGTTTATAGTATAATTACCCACTTCCATAGGAGCTTTGAACGTCTTTTCAAAGGTTCCATCTTCCATCAGTGTGGTATTATACGTAACTGCATCATTAATATCGATTAAAACGTCAGCCCCTGCGGGTGCTACACCGTTGCTCAAAAAGGCGCTACCATTGATTTTTACATCCTTATCAGGTACGGTATTTGATTTATTCAAGAGAGAATTTATCCTGATATCCATCTCAGATTCAAAAGCCCATAAACGTGAACCACCGGCTACGTAAACGGTACCGTCCCATCCTATAGCAGGTGATGAACTTACTATCGTTCTCGCCTCCCATTTAATTTCTCCTTCTGGATTTACCGCCATGAATTCATAATCCGTCCCGGTACACGCACATCCCCATGCTCCCGCATAGATAACGCCATCTGCACTCACCGCAGGTGACGGGAACATATCCAGACCTTCTCTATAAATCCCCCATTGTATATCCGGTTCTCCACCTTCTTGATTTAAAGCTATAAGAGATCCACCTATGCTCCCATAATCAACTGTTACATAGATCGTCCCATCTTTAGCTAGAGCTGGAGAAGAGTAGACCTCACCATTTACATTGTGAACCCAATTTAGTTCACCTTGATGGTCTATCGAATATACCTTTTCATCGGCAGAACCTATATATATCTCTTTATTAGAGCCGATAGTTGGAGATGAGTAGATCAGGCCGCCAGTTTCGTAAAACCACTCTATGTTACCATCTTGATCTATGCAGTAGACTTTCTCTCCAGATCCAATGTATATTGCACCATCGGTACGGATAGACGGAGACGACAAGACAGCCCCGTTGGTGTTTAACGACCATTTTTTTGTACCGTTTGGATATATCGCGAAAAAATTATCCTCGGTGGTGTTCGTCGTTCCTAGATATATGGTTCCATCGTTTCCAATATTTGGCGACGAGTAAGTGATCTCATCGCCTAGTGAAACATTCCATCTTTGAGTTCCATTTTTGTGGATAGCGTACAATCTATGGTCTTTCGAACCAATATATATCGTTCCATCGTTTCCAATTGCTGGCGAAGAGGTCACCTCGCCGTTAGTTTCAAACAACCATTTTTCGGTCCCATTTGAGTTAATAGCATAAAGATTGTGGTCATTAGAGCCAACGTATATAGTCCCGTCTCCACCTATGGCTGGTGAAGAGTAAATACTATTACCCGTTGAAAATTTCCATCCCACCGTACCGTTTACTCCATGAGTTGAATAAGGACTAACACTCGTATGATTCCTATTTTGGTTGAACATAGGCCATGGTGAATCCGCCAAAGATGAAGTGGGCTCCTCGAGATCTGAACTTTTCGTATCAGTTTGTTCATATCTTCCTTCTGAAATCGAAGATGTGGTGAACATTCCGATACTAGAAAACAAGATCAAAATTATGACGAATATGGTTCTGATGATATTTCGCTTCATGATAAAACTCCTCATTAACAATAGTTAACTACATGAAAAAAGTATTTATGTATTTTGGTGCAAAACCGTCAGTTTTCCGATGGATATCGAGAACTTGCTTCGAGATTTGTTTGGAAAGCAGTTTTGCTTTCCGATAGACTTACCGAACTCGTTTTGTAAAGTGTTTGGAAAGCAGTTTTGCTTTCCGATAGACTTACCGAACTCGATTCGGTAAACGGGGTAAGAATAGTGCGGGACATCAACAATATTACTGCAAACACTGTGATACCTGGTTTATTGAGACAGCAAACACTCTATTATACCATAAACACCTATCAGAGGATGAGATCAAAAAAATATGTAAACTTATAGTAGAAAAGAATGGGATACGTAGTATCGAACGGATAACTGGCCATAACAGAGATACTATTGGCCTATCATTGGAGTATATGGCTGAACATGCAGAGAAGATGAATGAATATCTGATAGAAGAGTTGGGTCTTACTCCGATCGAATGTGACGAATTATGAATGTTCGTAAAAAAAGAAAGCTAAGCGAGATGGCTCGAATCAAGCTGGAGAAAGTGATGCATGGCCCCACATAAGCATAAAAAGGAACATATACTTCTTCATAGCATTTTCAGAGGGGATATGGACTGAGGACACTTGTAGGGAGTTGATAGACAATACATTCGATAGAGTTCAACTACCCCTTCTCAGAGA
>JBNJFO010000038.1:0-10935 GCA_051746905.1 Thermoplasmatota archaeon | reverse complement strand
TCATGAGCGAAGCGAATGATTGTGAGCAGAATCCCCTCAGGCCCGTCATATTAATTTATTAATTGACGGGCAGTTAGAAGACGTTAGTCTTCTGACTAGTTCGTAGAAAATTTTATATTTTCGAGGGCAACTAAAAAATCGTTAAAATTTTGAATTGCCTGGCAAATTTGTTTGCCATAAAGAAACGCTAAGTAGAAAATTTGCTATTCTTCCTTCTCCCCGCTCATACTCTGTCTTATCTTGAAGATTATAAATATAGTGATCATCCCGCCCATGGTAACCAGCGGTCCGTAATTCGGATAGAACCAGTTGATGGTGAAGAACATCAAAGCTACGAGTATGAATATCAATATCATCTGCTGGTAAGTTATCTTCATCGGTGTTCAGATAAATCTAAAACGTGCTTGGATAAAAGGTTAATGGAATAAGAAAAGAAAAAAATGGTTTTGAGGAACTATCTATTCCTCGTCTTCTGGTTCTTCGTCCTCAGATTCTTCTTCAGATTCTTCCTCGACTTCATCACTCTCGGATCCTTCTGTTTCTTCACCTTCAGACTCTTCTTCTGTATCCTCTTCTTCCTCTTCCTGAGTATACTCTTCTATGAACCTGATGGTTTCGAAGTCTAGGTTCTTCCTGAGGTCTCCGATGACCCTGTATTTTCCTACGAACCAGTTCTGATCGTACTTACAGTCCTCTGCTAGGGTTATATCCAAACGGTCCCCATCTATCTCCACTTCAAAGTCGACGTCTCTGTAATCCTTAAGCAGGAATGCATGAACTATATCTTCATCATCCTCTAATTTTTCTGTAACTTTGAAATCGTATTTCAGCGTCTTACCCGCTAGAGGGTGGTTGAAATCCACACGGACTCTCCCAGAAGTTACCTGTAGTATCGTACCTCTCCTGTTATCGAGCTGTACCTCGTTACCTGGAACGAGATCGACATCCTGTCTTTCTAGTTTCCTTCTGCTGTAGATTTCTATCTTTTCAGCATCTCTCTGGCCGATCCCTTTCTCGGGTGGAACTTCTACACTGTCTTCTTCTCCCACTTCTGACTCTTTAAGAGCTTCCTCGAAACCTTCCAACAAGTCCCCTTCACCTATAACTATAGGTCGAGGGCCGTAATAAGAATCCTCATCAAAGATCTCTTCTTCTTTAGCTTTCTCTTCACTCGTTGTATTGAATAAAGTAGGCTCTCCATCATCTTCTTCGGGCAATATCCAAACGTCGTATTCTACGTATACAAGGTCTCCTTCTTCCATTACAGACACCAAGCCGAGGAAACCACCACTCCTTTTTAAGCGTTTTCATCCGTTAAGCTTATCCGTGAGGACTTATTTGAACAGTATATGGAATTTAGGATACCTCCGATACTGTCTGCAGAAAAGCTCATGGACAAGGCGTTCAAACGAGCATCCAAGAAGGAGAAGAGAGGTAGAGATAGGGCGGATACTACTAAAAAGACAGTTTCGGTGAAACTTAATACGGTTTCAAAGGTCTTGAACGACACACTGAAGAGGTACGAGAAAGAATTTCCATCCATAGAACAGTTACCACCTTTCTACGAAGATATAATCGATATAATAATAGGAACGGACGAACTAAAACATAGTTTGGGCGCTATGAACTGGGCGAGGAGGAGGATCAAGCGAACTTTGATGGAAGCCGTCAGAGAACTTCACAATAAGGAAGAGATAGACGAGATGAACCAGTTGAGAAAGAAAGCTTACGGTCGAACATCCTCTTTTTTAAGGCAGATAGATGAAGAACTGAAGTTCCTAGAAGAGGCCAAACAGAAACTGAATTCTTTACCCGATATCAGAACGGATATACCTACCATCGCCGTAGCGGGGTATCCTAACGTGGGAAAATCACTTTTAGTGAACAAACTGTCCAGCGGGAAGCCGAAGGTAGATACATACCCCTTCACCACCCAGAGCGTAGGCATAGGTCACTTCAAAGTGGATCACGTCCAGTGCCAGTTGATAGATACCCCTGGGTTGCTTGACCGGCCCCAGGAGGACAGAAATGATATCGAGATGCAGGCATTCAAAGCTCTAGAGAATCTAGCGGATATCATCGTATTCTTATACGACCCTACCGAAACATGCGGTTATTTTATGGAAAGTCAAGAGGAACTGGCGGATGAGATAAAGAAAACCTTCCCCAATATAGAATTCATCGAGGTCGAGAACAAAAGGGATATCCGTGAAACCGACTCTAACAGATTATCTATATCTGCATTAGAAGGTGATAACCTCGACGAATTGATAGATATCATCGAAGAAAAAATAAACTTTATATATCACCCGCTGCCTGAAAGTGAAATAGATGTTCGCGAGAGCAGTAGATAGAGTTCGCTATCATTTTGATATGCATGAGGAAAACCGAAGATATCACCTACGTTCAGGTTCAGGTAAATTGTACCTATCTTCCTCCAGTGTACTCGTATCCGACGGAGAATCTTTTTACGACATCCCCTTAGATAAAGTGGACGATATCGAAAGATACGACGGGGAGGAACCCGGCCTGGTGTTCAACCTAGACGGATTGAAAATATTCATCAGGGGAGAAAGCAGTGTTAACCTGAAAGCTCTAAGACATTTTTTACTTCCTTTCATCTGTTGATATGGTAAAACATCATGACATCATATGTAGAGGAAGATCAAAACAGTAAATATCAGACTAGATGTTATAAGGGGCATAGTCGGTATCTCGTCGCTGTGGCTGAACTTATGTCTCAACCTTGTTTTGAACAGCCATACGAACAGAATATAGAATCCCAATAAAAGAGGTATATGAAGATAAGGCAGTATCGCCATGGCAGCTAAAAGTGCTATCTTATCATCCCAAACTATCAATTCTATATCTTTTATATAGAATAAGAAAGCTATACCAGCCACCATGCCCCACTTAGCTCCCATTTCTTTCAAACCGTATGGTCTCACATAACCATCGAATATAGCGAAACCGACCAAAAAGAACAGCCACAGTAGCGTCATCTTCCTACGAGTGTTCCAACTCTCAAGCTCGGATATCGATTTTACCGTGAAGGCTCCCAATAAAAAGAATAGAGCATAGAGTTGTATGTCTAATAATGGGAAGCCGGGCATGTTCGCTCCCTTCAGCGCTCGGTCTTCCTCTTAGAGGGTCTGGATCGTTCCGCTCCCTTGCCCTTCTTTCTTAGACCTCTAGATTTGAGACCTGCCGATGTTTTTCCTCTGAAAGACCTTCCTTTCTGAGAATTATCGCATATCCAGTTGATCTTATCGTCGTTCTTTATGACGGGGTGATGTGGATCGACCATGATTATCTCGAAGTACTTGTACCTGCCGTCTTCAGCTACCCAGTAAGAATTGAGTGTCCTGAGATTAGGGTAATGTTTCGCGGTTCTTTCCTCAGCGATCCTCTGCAGATTCTTTCTGGGGACGAGTTTGACTCTTCCCATCCTGGTTGGTCCTCGACCCGCTTTGATCCTAGGCTTGCGTCTTCCACCCCTGCGGATACGAGATCTTATGACCACGTAACCCTGTTTAGCTTTGTAACCTAATTTTCGAGCTTTATCTAATCTTGTAGGATGTTCGACTCTCTTAAAATTCTTATCTTTTCTCCATCTCTGGAGCCTCCTTATACGGAGTTCTTTAAGATACCCTTCCTTCGGTTCTTTCCAAGCGTCTTCTATATACTTGTACATGCTCTGTTTAGTTTCAACTTCTTCTGCTTCTTCATCTTCGAGTTCGATCTCTTCTGCCATGTTATCACTTCACACTGTTTTAGGATTCACCCGTGAGGGCACATATCCAGCGGGATCATCTCCCGCGACTGTGTCTTTTGTCTACTGACAAGCGGTATATATGTGTTTTGTGTTTTACCCTCTTAAAAAATCCATAAGGCTGATCACTTCGATATTCTCTACCTTGCCTTTCTCCTTTCCTATGATCAGTTTGTTTTTTATGTCCCTCATTTTGATCGACCGAAGGCTAGCGATATCTTCGCCCGTAATGTCTTCCCTGAACTTTACTTCATAAGCTGTACCATCTAGGAAAAAATCGATCTCTTTCGAGTCCTTCATTATATATCTAGGAGTACCCTCCTTTTTGAGTTGTTGGTATACAAGATTTTCTGCGAGAGCACCTTCTTCAACCTTCCCCCTCATAACATTTAGGACTCCGACATCACAGATATAGGCCTTTTTAGGCGAGTATGTTCTATCGTTTGGAGTTCCTTCCTTTTCAACAAGATCTATCAGATAGGTTTCTCTGAAATGGTTGAGGTAAGAGGTTATGGTATCATGTGATAGCTTGAGTACCCGGCCCAATTTTGATGAAGTGACCCTTTTACCCACACGTTCGCAAAGGAGTAAGAACAATTTTTTCATCAGGACCGGATCTTTCACTTTATATCTGGGAACTATATCCTTATAGATTATGTCATCCACCATGTCTTCGATATATTCTGGGTCCTCTTTTAGAACGTATTCCGGCATACCCCCCCAATACATATATTCCTCGAAAGACTTCTTCTCGATGAACTTCTCCGACGGTTTGATGTCGATATCTTTGAATTTAAGGAATTCGCCGAAAGAGAGTGGGTTGATATGAACCCTTGCGTGCCGTCCAGTCAATGCTCCGCTCCTTTGTTTTATTATCAGACTATTAGAACCTGCGCCGATGAGATGAACGTTTTCTTCCAGATCATATATACTTTTCAACTCCTTTTCGAAGTCTTCTCTCTGCTGTATCTCGTCGAGTAGCACGTATACTTTTTTGTCCCTGGATAACATGAACTTCTTCCTGTATTCGTCTATCAGGTCGTGCAGAGGTATATCCTCCACAGCAGGGTGGTCGATCGACATGTAGAATATATGCTCCGGTTCTATCTCATCCAACATGCTGGCTGCGAACTGTTTCATGCAGAACGTTTTACCAACTCTTCTTAACCCATATACGAGTACGAACCTCCTTTTCTCGATCTTATCCCGTATCTCCCGGATATACGAATCTCTTTTTATCCCAGGGGATTCATAGGAACCTTCCCACCACGGGTTATGCCTCGCCATTATCTCTTCGAGTTCCATGATATATTAAAGAAACCGTTTAGTATTAATAACTTGCGAATGACAATCGCAGATATCGACGTTTTCTGTCAATGGCGTTCGCAGATATCACCTATGTTGATTCTCGTAGTCACCTTAACCTGCCTACTATTTGCGAATACAACTCCGTAGAACAGTACCATCCTTCTTCTATCATCTTGTCTATCATCTCCATAGCTTTTTGGTCATCGATGACACCTTCTTTCAACAAACGGAACACCAGATACACCGATCCTCGGCATTCTATACCCTCTACCTCGGCTATGGACCGTGAATAATCTTCGTCCATCAAAGCAACACCATCATCCTCATCGGCGATCTCCAGCACGTCTATATCCGCCTTGGAGATGAAAGAATTGTCTACGAGTTGGTAATACAGTTCCCCGCTTCCCCATGTAAGGACTTCGAATGCCTCATCTTCTATCAATTTCTCTATCTTACGGGCATCTGGGAACCCCTTCTTCTTTCCCTCCTCAACCACTTCTCTATGGACACTTTCAGGGATAACTTTCTCCTCATTTAGTTCCGATAGAAGATGTAGCACCCCAGCTTTAGCCAGATATATAAGCGGGGTAGCGTCGAAAACCAGCATCATGCGGCCTCGATGTCCTCTTTTATACGTTCGTCCTTTATCCACGTCACTTTCTTGTCTTTGACAAATTTAGCGAGAGCCCACACGCTCATACCGGCAAGGTCGGCAGCAGCGTTGAAAGTGATCTTCCCTTCGCTCAACAGCTTGACAGCTCTCTCCCTCTTCCATCCGTCTATACCCTCTGAGATCAGCTTCCTCAAGGCAACGCTCCTGTCTAGTTTCTCTTTCTTCATGAACTCTTCTAATTCTTTTTCCAGCTCCTCTGAGATCCTAGTAGATACTATCGACATATGTATACAAAGTATACTTATTATACTTAACCTTTTTGAACACCCCCGTTCAACACAAGGCATACCCGACCCATCACCCCATTAAACAAAAGGGTTAATTTTTAATACCCCCCTCATCATGGGATTGCAACACAGAAAACTTCAGAAGGTAATGACTTATGAAAGTATTCAGAGTAAATGGAACATTTCGCATGGGCAGGAACTTGCAAAAGTTCACCAAAGAAGTGTTAGAGGAAAGCGAGGGATCTGCCGAGGAAAAAGTGCTATCTATAATAGGCAGTAAGCACAGGGTCAAGAGGACGAATATATATATCAAAGATATAAAAGAGATCCCTGAAGATGAAGTTGAGAACCAATATATATTAGATGTATTAGAGATGGAGGATTAATTTTATGGTCACAGAAACAGAACTCAGAGAAAAGGTAAGCAGATTAGAAACTTTAAATCAACAGATAGAAACATTCGAAGAACAGATGGGTTACATAGAAAATCTGATCGAAGAACACCAGGACGCTAAAAAAACTATTCAAAAATACAGCGAAGAGGAAGAAGGATCGGAGATGTTGGTACCTATAGGCGCCAGCACCCATATCTACTGCAGGGTCGGAGATACTGATAAGGTCTTGATAGGTCTTGGAGCCGATACCTCGGCGAAGAAAAATTTCGACGAGGCCGAGGAGATCATCCAGAGAAGGACCGATGATTTCAAAGAGACGAAAGAAGCTATCGAAGACAAGCTGAAAGAGATAGAGGAAGACGCACAGAAGTTGGAGATGGAAGTTCAGAAAGAATATCAGGAGTTCCAAACTCAGCAGTCACAACAGCAGGGATAAAGAGACGGTCAAACAGAGTTTACGGGAAGGGATAACCGATGTTCGAGAAATTAAAAGAGAAGATATCAAATTTAACAAAGTCACGTAAGAAGGAGGTCGAGGAATCCCCCGACGAAGCCTTCGTTGAAGGTTGGGGGTCCAAGATCAAGGAAAGTAAATTAGAAGATATTTTATGGGATCTTAAAGTGGTTCTTTTAGAAGCCGACGTAGCGCTTCCAGTCGTAGAAGAGATACAGGAAGAAGTCCACGATAACCTTGTCGGTAGAAAGATATCAAGGAAATACGAACTGGACGATGTTATCGAGAAGGCCTTGAAGAACGCGGTGAAGAAAGCGTTGAAAGTCGAAGAGATAGATTTCGACAAGAAAGTAGAAAAAGCGGATAAACCGTTCTCGATAATGTTCGTAGGGGTGAACGGAACCGGTAAAACGACCACCATCGCTAAGATAGCTCACAGGTTGATAAATAATGGATATTCATGTGTTCTAGCTGCTTCGGATACTTTTAGAGCAGGGGCGGTAGAGCAGATCCAGAAGCATGGAGATAGATTGGGTGTGAAAGTTATAAAGCACTCTAAGGGAAGCGATCCAGCGGCAGTTAGCTACGATGCGGTGGAACACGCCCAAGCACGAGGTAAGGACGTTGTGCTGATAGATACCGCAGGGCGTATGCAGACCAACGTGAACCTCATGGACGAGATGAAGAAGATAAAAAGAGTCGCCCAACCGGACATGGTCGTATTCGTTGGAGACGCATTGACAGGAAACGACGCGGTCCAACAGGCGCAGAAATTCGATGAAGCCATAGGTATCGATGGAGTGGTATTGTCGAAGATAGATGCAGATGCCAAGGGCGGTGGAGCTCTATCGATAGGTCACGCCGTTGGAAAACCGGTATTATTCGTTGGAACCGGCGAAGGCTACGATGACCTTGAAGAATTCAAACCCGGTTGGATGACAAAAAGATTATTTGGAGAGTGATAGAAAATGAAATGGAATAAGTATGTAAGCAAGGACAGGCTAGTCAATTTTCCCGTCCTTCAGTTATTGATGGCCAGTATAAAAAGTAACATAGGCCATCTCATAATCAAATCAAAACCTAGTGAGGGTGAAGAGGGACCGGTTCAGAAACTGGTCAGCATAGGTGGTAGTCCTTCAGATTACACACTGGAGATATTATCCGAGAGGAGACATAACTTGAGCAATATCACTTCTGCACTGTGCAGGTGTGGGTTGATAAAACCCTACGGCCTGGACAAAGTCGCTTCACAGCTGGCTCAGCACGAAGACTTGATATTGGGATTGGACACCAATTTGATCTACAACTGTATAATTTCAGAACATCTTTTAGGTGCCATGGAAGAGCACAGCCCGTTCTCTTATACCAAAACACCGAATTGGCTCCTCATAGCGGTGCCAGGTGTTGTCATGAAAGAGATCGAGAACGCGGCTAATCACAAGAAAAAAGGCAGGTTGACTCACATCGGCAGGATGGGATTCAGAGCACTGCAGGAGATCATGGTACTGGAGGAGAACAAAGGCAGTTCCGGTTCAACGGTACTGGTAGTAGGTAAAACCAATCCACAACAATTGAGGTATTCAAAGGAAGAAGAAGGTAAATTCGAGAACGCAGATTCTCTTATCAGGGACCAGTTCAGGAGCTTTATCCGGGAACTGGATTTCAGAAAGGGAGTCTATTTCTTGACCATGGATAAAACCAACGCATCTCTGGGTAAGGCAGAAGGCCTTAATTCACTCAGGGTCAAGCATCCCAAGATGGTAAAGAACGGTTACGAGTTCCACCAGTTGGAAGGAGACACGATCCTATTGGCCAGGATAATCTACGAGTTGGCTGTAGAGTTCGGCAACATAGAGTTGTCTTGGAAAGAGCACGGTAGATACCACTTTTTAGAACTGGATTCCGGTTGGCAGTGGAAGAACATGGGCCACTGGGAGAACTGGCAGCTGCTGTGCACGGGTTACGATCACAACTTCTTCCAAGAAGTCAACGGATACGGTAAGATACCGATATCTAGAACGAAGAGAGCATGGGAAGAGAACAGGGAAGCCATGAGGTAGTTCAGATTAGATGAATGTGGGAAAAGTTATTTATAGTTCAAAAACAAGAATATTATAGAAAGGGAAAAAGGTAATGATGCCGATGCCGAACTCAGAAAATAAACAAAGATCTCCGTTGACTATATCCCAACTTACCCACGCTATCAAGAACAGTGTAGATGGTAGAGATATGGAAGAGAGAGCAGCTCAGATGATGGCCGAACATGTTATGAACTTTTTTGGTTATAGCGAAAGGATCATCGATAATATACTCGAACAGGAAGATAGAGACGTATTTTACATGCTAGAGGATGCTGGCCTTCTTACAACGGAAAGGGAAGAGACTACACTCTACGATGGTAGGGAATGGAGGATCCACTATTGGTTGTTCCAAAAAGAAAAGATATTCGACCTTATGAACAAAGATACACTTGGTGATTCAGGTCGAAATAAAGAAAAAACAGTTTACGATGATGTTCCAGAGGGTGTATGGTCTTCGCGGTGAAATAAAATTATAACCGGTTCACTTTGATATGACAATATCGATGGAGCGTAAGCTCTATGGAAAAATATGGTGGGCCCGTCGAAATTTGAATTCGAGTACCAGCGCCCCGAACGCCGAAGGATGGACCAAGCTACCCCACGGGCCCTTTGGGATTCTATGTGAAAGAACAGTCAGATAAAAATGTTATTGACCATTTAACGTTTTCAGATCGAGTTTTTGTATGCCTGTGTACTGTTCGAGCGATCTTTTCAACTCTTTGAGCGTCCCGTCATGCCTGAACAAGTGTGAATCGCAGGAGCAGTCGGAGCAGCCGAAGCCGTCTATGGGTGTTGTTATGTATTTCACATATCTGGCTGCCCAACATTCGTCTTCTTTCCTTTCAGTTTTTACCGCATAGGCTTCTATTATCTCTCCCTCTTCGAGTATGTAGTCTATGTGCCAGTGACGCTTTTTATCTCCGCTTAGATGGCGTCCCACTCTCTGCTCGATACCGTTCTGGGCTGAGCCAACGTAAATGTAGTTCCCAGGCTGAAAATCTATATTTCCCAGGCACCCTACCTCAATATTTTCTTCAGAACTGAGTTCGATGACCAAGAAGTAGATACCTTTCAAAAACTCACCAACTCGCTATGTGTCCATCGGCTCTCGGTTCCGTACCTGCAGCATAGACATCTTTCTTATTCATTATGATCTGCCCTCGTCCGAAGCTCCCTGAATGCAGCGCGTACTTGATCAGGTGTCCCTTCCTGGAAAGAGCTCTACCGATATGATCTGGCCATGATTTTTCAAGGTAAACTTTTTTACCCGAGTCCCAAAGCCATCTCGGCCGGTCTAAAGCGGCCTGCGGATTGAGATCGTAGTCTATCATGTTGCTCACTACCTGCACGTGCCCTTGGGGCTGCATGTGTCCACCCATGACACCGAAGGGACCGATGGGTTTTTTGTTCTTGGTTATGAAGCCAGGTATGATCGTGTGGAACGGCCTCTTTTTTGGTTCTAATGAATTGACATGGCCCGGATCGAGTGAAAAAGAATTGCCCCTGTTCTGCAGCGCTATACCCGTGCCGGGAACCACGAGCCCAGAGCCGAACCCCATGTAATTTGATTGGATATGAGATACCATATTTCCCTCGTCGTCTGCAGTGGCTAGATAGACTGTACCGCTCCCGTGCGGATCTATCCTCTCGGGATCGATGGCTGTATCAACGATCTTATCCCTCATGGCATCGATCTTATCATCCGCTAACAGTTCTTTAGGCTCGATCTGCATGAAATCCGGGTCCGTTATGTACTTGTCACCTTTCTGGAAAGCCAGCTTTATCGATTCTATCTGTTTGTGGATCGTTTCTACGTTATCTATGCCCTCTGATTCCATGTCGTTCAGTATCTTAAGAGCCATCAGAGCTACTACGCCCTGACCGTTGGGAGGCAGTTCCCATATGTCGTATCCTCTGTAATCTACGCTCATGGGTTCTACCCATTCCGGCGAGTAATCTTCAAGATCTTCCTTATGGACGAATCCGTTGTACTCTTTGGAGAACTCCGCTATCTTGTCGGCTAAT